>JBPCPI010000170.1:0-50509 GCA_050999295.1 Geodermatophilaceae bacterium
GTAACCAGAACTTTCGGTTGGTTCGGCGTGGACTGACCCCCCGCATTGCATCTCCGTCGTTTCTGCCCAAACCCGCCACGTGGTCGTCGGTGTGCACAGCTCGCTCGGGAGGTCACGCGTATGAGAGCCACCGCACTGTCCCCGCAGTTCCGCGAGCACTCCCTGCAGCAACTCGCCACGAGCGAACTCGATGTCCTAGTGATCGGCGGCGGCGTGGTCGGCGCCGGGTGCGCTCTCGATGCAGCCAGTCGCGGCCTTCGGGTGGGACTCGTTGAGGCCCGGGATTTCGCCTCCGGTACGTCGAGTCGATCCAGCAAGCTGATCCACGGCGGCCTGCGCTATCTGGAGATGCTCGACTTCGGGCTGGTGGCCGAAGCGCTCGGCGAACGCGGCCTGCTCATGGACCGGCTCGCCCCGCACCTGATCCGCCCGGTGTCTTTCATCTATCCGCTCCGGCACCGGTTCTGGGAACGGGTGTACGCCGGTTCCGGTGTGCTGCTCTACGACACCATGGCGCGCCGGTCCCGGTACGGGGGAGGCCGCGGGCTGCCGCACCATCGGCACCTCACCCGGCGGGCTGCGCGGCGGATCGTGCCCGCCCTGCGCAAGGACGCGCTGATCGGTGCTCTGCAGTACTACGACGCGCAGGTCGACGACGCCCGGCACACGATGTTCACCTCGCGCACCGCGGCGGCGTACGGCGCACTGGTTGCCTCCCGTACCCGGGTGGTTCGGCTGCTGCGCCAGGGTGAGCGGGTCACCGGCGCCGTCGTACGCGACCTCGAATCCGACTGCGAGATCGAGATCCTGGCCAGCCAGGTGGTCAATGCCACCGGTGTCTGGACCGACGAGACGCAGACGCTGGCCCGGGAACGCGGCCTGTTCAACGTCCGGGCGAGCAAGGGCGTCCACCTGGTCGTACCAAGGGATCGGATCCACTCGAAGTCTGGGCTGATCCTGAGAACCGAGGACTCTGTGCTGTTCGTCATTCCGTGGGGACGGCATTGGATCATCGGCACCTCGGACACCGACTGGGCGCTGGACCAGGCCCATCCCGCGGCCAGTGCCAGCGACATCGACTACCTGCTGCGGCATGTCAACGAGGTCCTCGAGCAGCCGCTCACCAAGGAGGACGTCGAGGGTGTGTACGCCGGCCTGCGCCCGCTGTTGTCCGGAGAGTCTGCGGCGACATCGAAGCTGTCGCGCGAACACGCTGTGGCCCATACGGTTCCGGGCTTGGTCGTCGTTGCCGGAGGGAAGTACACCACCTATCGGATCATGGCCAAGGACGCCATCGACGAGGCCGTACACGGGTTGGACACCGTGCTGGACCGGCGGGTGCCGCCCTCCTGTACGGAGAGCGTGCCGTTGCTCGGCGCCGAGGGGTACCAGGCGTTGTGGAACGCCCGGCACGAACTCGTCGCCCGGTCGGGGCTGCACGGGGTGTGGATCGAGCACCTGCTGCACCGGTACGGGTCCCTGATCTCGGAGTTGCTCGATCTCGTGGCCGCTGACCCCTCACTCGGCGAGCCGTTGTCCGGAGCTGACTACCTACGGGTCGAGGTCGCCTACGCCGCCTCGCACGAGGGTGCCCGGCACCTCGACGACGTGCTCACCCGGCGTACGCACATCTCGATCGAGACCTTCGACCGCGGGATCGGCACCTGCGCGGAGGCTGCTGGCCTGATGGGGACGGTGCTCGGTTGGAGTGCCGAGCAGGTCGCGATCGAGATCGAGCACTACCGGATGCGGGTGGCCGCCGAACTGGAGAGCCAACAGATGCCCGACGACGAGACCGCGGATGCTGCCCGCCTGGGCGCCCCCGATGTCGTACCCCTGACCTGACCCCCCTCAACGGACTTTCTCCGGAGAATGTCACCTCTGCGGCCCGCCACACCGCACTTTCTCCGGAGAAGGTCCATTTCGGGGTGGGTCCGATCGAGCCAGGCTAGGTTCGGTGATCATGCGGCCAGAACACCTCGACCTGATGGCCATGTGCGGCGCGCCCACGCTGCATCCGGATGGCGGGCTGGCGATCGTCTCGGTCATCCGGCCCGATCTGGCCAGCAACGACTACGTCGGAGGTCTGTGGTCGGTGCCGCTGGACGGATCCGGTCCGCCTCGCCGACTGACCCGCGGCCACCGCGACACGGAGCCGCAGATCAGCCCGGACGGTGCTCTGGTTGCCTTCCTCCGTGCGCAGCGCAAGGGCAAGCCGCAGTTGTACGTCGTCGAGGTGGGCGGCGGTGAACCGGTCCTGCTGACCGACTCCCCGCTCGGCGCGGGTGCACCGCGATGGAGCCCGGATTCCCGGCAGATCGCCTTCGTCGCCCGGGTTCCGGAGCAGGGGCGGTACGGGACGGACGAGGACGTCTCCGCCGACGCCGAGCCTCCGCGGTTGATCACCAAGTTCGCCTACCGCGCCGACGATCTCGGCTACACCAATGACCGCCGCAACCACCTGTTCGTCCTCGACGTACCGGATCTTGCCGCGCTGGACCCGACGGAGTCCCATCGCGGCGGTTCGCCAGCAAACCGCCAGGAGGGGGATTCGGCACAGGAGGGCTCGGCGAAGAGATCCAGCGATGACGGCAAGGCTTCGGACCTGCCGCAGGCCAGGCAGATCACCGACGGGGACTGCGACGACGTGGACGTCAACTGGAGCCCGGACGGAGCGCGTCTGGCCTTCATGAGCGACCGGGACAACGACGGCACCCCGAGAGACCACGAGGACCGCACGTCATCGATCTCCACCTGCGCGCCGGACGGCGCCGACCTGACCTTCGTCGCCGGCGGCGAACGCTCCTGTAGCAGTCCTCAGTGGACGGCCGACGGCCGGCAGATCGTGTTTCTGGGCAGCGAAGTCGGGCCCAGCGGACTGGACTTCGTGGCACGGAACTCGAGCCTGTACGTCGTACCCGCAGTTGAGCATCCAGGCGCAGCCTTGCCCGCTCCTTGTTGCCTGACCGACGCCGAGACCATCGATCTCGGCGAGGTCGGCAGTCACCTGTCGGTCAGCGCGCTGGGGGTCATCGTGCAGGATCGGCGGCGGGGCACGGTTCGGCTGCTGGAGATCGATCCGCAAGGGAACCCGGTCGATGCCGAATCCGCGGTCGAGATCGCCGGCGGCCCTGGCTGGCACCGCGGACATGCCGTGACCCGATCGGGCGAGGTTGTGATCGCAGCACTCGCCGAGCCGGACCGGCCCAGCGAACTCGTCCTCGTACGCGGTGCCGCCGAAGGCCTTCCGCGCCGACTGACCGATGTCGGCCGCAGCCTACGCGCAGCCGCCCCGGCGCGTACGCCGCTGGAGAAGGAGATACCCGGTGCGGACGGGTATCCGGTCCACGGCTGGGCGACCCTGCCCGATCCGGACGAGCACGGTCCAGGCCCCTACCCGGTTCTGCTGAACATCCACGGCGGGCCGTACGCCTCTTACGTCGCCGCCTTCTTCGACGAAGCGCAGGTCTATTCCGCGGCCGGGTACGCGGTGCTGATGTGCAACCCGCGTGGTTCGGCCGGGTACGGACAGGCGCACGGACGGTCGATCAAAGGTGCCATGGGCACGGTGGACGCCGAGGACATCCTGGCCTTCCTCGACGGCTGTCTGGCCGATCCCGCGCTCTCGCTCGACGCCGACCGGGTGGGCGTGATGGGCGGCTCGTACGGCGGCTACATGACCGCGTTGCTGACCACGCGCACCCACCGGTTCGCCGCAGCGATCGTGGAACGCGGATATCTCGACGCGGTCAGCTTCGTGGGGTCGTCGGACATCGGCTGGTTCTTCCCCGACCAGTACCACCATGCCGACGCGAGGGCGGACCCTGCAGTGTCCGGCCACGCTGCGCTGGAGGAGCAGTCGCCGATGGCCTACGTCGACCGGGTCGCAACGCCGACACTGGTCATCCACTCCGAGGCGGACTGGCGTACCCCCATCGAGCAGGGCCAGCGGTGGTACACGGCCCTGCGCCGCAAGGGCGTACCCGCCCAACTGCTGATCTTCCCCGGCGAGGGCCACGAGATGTCCCGCTCCGGGAGGCCGACCCACCGCCGGGACCGGTTCGCGCACATCCTGCGCTGGTGGTCCGAACACCTCCCGGTGAAGCCCCCGACAACCTGATCCGAACGCCGACCCTTTCGGGACGTTATGCGCATAACGTGTCGGCTGGGCGGGCCGGATCCGGGACGTTATGCGCATAACGTGCGACTTGGGGCCGGGAAAAACTCGGTTGACGAGGGATCCAGGCGGAGTACGGTCTTCGCCCCGTGGCTGAAGACGATGTTCTGAGCTCTGAGCCCGCCGCCGACAACCCGGCCCTGACGCTGGACCCAGCCAGCAGCGACGATCCCGTTCTGGCCGCAGAACGAGCCCATCTGGACCGCGCCCGCGATTGCCTCGGGTTGATGCGGGCTACCGCCAACACCTTGAGCGATGCCGGCGGGGATGCGTTCGCCAGCGAGATGCTCGGCAAGTCCAAGGCCGTACGACTCAGATCGCTGGCCGACGACGGAACGATCCCGCCGTTCTTCGGCCGTACCGACCGCCTACGTGACGACGACGACTCGGCGACCGGCCTCGAACAGTTCCACATCGGCCGGCGACACGTCCGCGACGAGTCAGGTGACCCGGTCGTCATCGACTGGCGGGCGCCTATGTCGCGCGCCTTCTACCAAGCCACCGCGGCCCAGCCGCTTGGCGTCGCGCTCCGACGGCGGTTCGGCTTCGCCGGTGCACGCCTGACCTCGTACGAGGACGAGGCCCTGATCACGGCAACCGCCGCCGACACCGACGGCGATGCGCCGCTGGCCAAACTCGTGGTCGAGGAGATCGAACGTCCGCGCGCCGGCCCAATGCGCGACATCGTCGCCACCATCGCACCGGATCAGGACGACATCGTCCGGGCGCCGCTGGAGACCTCGCTGTGCATCCAGGGGTCGCCGGGCACCGGCAAGACCGCAGTCGGACTGCACCGGGCGGCCTACCTGCTCTACACCTATCCGGACCGGCTGCATCGCTCCGGGGTCCTCGTGATCGGTCCGAACGCGGCCTTCCTCCGCTACATCGGCGCGGTGCTCCCTGCCCTTGGCGAGCTCGACGTCACCCAGACCACCGTGGACGAGCTCACCGCGCGGGTCCCCGTGCGCGGCAAGGATTCTGACGATACCGCGCTAATCAAAGGGGACGAACGCTGGGCCGCGGTCCTCCGACGCGCGGTCTACGGCGCGATCATGCGACCGAAGGACTCGATCCAGGTTCCGCTCAGTGACCGCCGTTACCGGATCCCGGTGGAACGACTGCGACGGTACGTCGACGACGTACGCCGCAGCGGTGTGCCGTACGCCATCGGCCGCGAGCGATTGGCGATGACGGTCGCCGAGGATGCCCGCCGCCAGAAGGAGCAGGTCGGTGGATCACCGACGGACCCCGAAACGCGCCGATGCGCGCGCAGCGCTGAACTCCGGGAGTGGCTGGCCGGCATCTGGCCTGAGGTCGACGCGCGCCAGACGGTACGGAACATGCTGACCGATCCCGAGGCACTTGCCGCCGCCAGCCGCGGAGTCTGGAGTGCGGCAGAGCTTGCTCTGCTGGCGGCGACGCCACTGCCGACAAACCCTCGATCGGTGCGGTGGAGCGTCGCGGACGCCGTCCTGATCGACGAGGTCGAGGGACAGTTGCGGCGCACCGAACTGTTCGGACATATCATCCTCGACGAGGCACAGGACCTCTCCGCCATGCAGCTGCGTGCGGTGGCGCGCCGGGCACAGGCTGGTTCGGCGACGGTGCTCGGCGACATAGCCCAGGGAACCAGCCCCTGGTCCACCAGCAACTGGCCCAGTTCGTTGGCTTCGCTGGGCCGGCCCGAGGCAGTCGTACGGGTGTTGACCCGCGGCTACCGGGTGCCAGGCGAGATCCTCGACGTTGCCAACCGGCTGCTGCCCGACCTGGCGCCACAGCTGCCGCCGGCGACCTCGGTCCGGCCCGGAAGGGGTTCGGTTGCAATGCATCAGGTGCCAGATCTCGTCGACGCCCTGCCTGAGCTCGTCCTCGGGGTGCTCAGCCAGCCGGGTTCGGTCGGTGTCATCGTCTCCGACGCCGACGCAGCGGTACTCGCCCTGGCGCTGTCAGCGGCGGGCATCCCAGTCGTACGGCTGTCGGATGCCGATCCCGGGCCGAGCGCCACCGGCGGATCGGGGAGGGCCAGCAGCGAGCCGAGCGCAGCCGTCGACGGCGGGGAGGTGCGAGTGACCGTCCTGCCCGCCACGCTGGCCAAGGGCCTCGAGTACGACCACGTGGTCCTGGTCGAACCGGCCGCGATCGTCGCCGCCGAGCAGCGTGGTCTGCACCGGCTCTACGTCGCGCTGACCCGTGCGGTCACCAGCCTGACCGTGGTGCACGCCGAGCCGCTGCCACGTCAACTCGGCACCGAGGCACCCGAACGCGTCTGACCCTTGCCAAAGGCGACAAACCGAGGTCGAGCGCGTCTGACTCGCCGGGTGGGGACGGATCCCGCCAGGTTGGCTTGGAGTTCCAACTTCGGTCGATTGACACGCGTCTGGACCTTCCGAACACGTTTGCCCGCAGCGGCGTGGCTCGACGGACTCGCCGGTTTCTACTTCGACCGGCTCGGCACCTGGTTCGAGGACGACGACGAGGTGTTCGCCCACCCCCGCGACCCCTTCCATCGGATGGACACCCACCCGACCGGCCGGCACGTCGTCGTACGGGCAGGCGGTGAGACGGTTGTCGACACGACTCGGTCGATCGCTGTCTACGTGACGGGGTTGGCCGTTCGCTACTACCTACCCGAAGCTGACGTCCGTACCGACCTGCTGACGCCCAGTCACACGAGCACGCGGTGCGCGTACAAGGCACTGCCCTCTCCGCCGGTAGCGGGCGCCCAGGGCCCATCTGTGTTTGCATGACCCGGTGAACTCGACGGCTGCACCACGGCACGCTGCCCCCGGCGACCCCAGCCACGGCCCCGATAACTTCGACGACCCCGATGACTTCGACGACCCCGATGACTTCGACGGCCGGTACGCGTCCGGGACGAAGAACAACGAACGCGGGCGGGTCGCGGGAGCGCTCCAGTGGCTGGCCTGGACGATCGGGCTCACCCTGCTCTGGTACGGAGTCGGCTTCGCCTCGACGCTGGCTCCCGCGGATCTGATCGGCGCTCCAGAAGGGGATGCGCTGGCGCTGCCCCTCTATCCGTTGGGGTACGGGCGGCTCGCGGTCGGCGCGCTCGTCGCCGGCACTGTGGTCGGTTTGGTGGGACGCCGAGCGAACCGGGTCTGGCCGGCAGGCCTGTTGGCTGCGGCCATTGCGTGGTTCGTGACTCGGGACGGCCTTGAGAATTACGTGCAGGACTCGCTGTACAGCGACGACCGGCTCCTCCTGTTCGGCACGATCCTGCTGGTGGTCGCGACCGTCCTGGGGCTTGGCATCGGCCTGGCCGGAGCCGGCGGCGGTTGGCAGCGACTGGTGGCCATCTCGGTTGTGGCAGGGGTCGCAGCGACGCACATGGTGGGCATTGTCGCCGACCTGCAGAGCGCTGCGGGCGTCGAGCATCTGGTCGGACTGCCGCGTCAGATCCTCGACGAGGCCGAGGATTTGTCCGCAGGACGCATGTCAGTATTAGACCCAGCCCATGCCGTGACCACCGGCGATCCCGGTGGGCGGACGCCGCGCCGAGGAGACGACGATGTCTGAGGTACCCGAACTCGCCAAGCAGGAGTTCGAGCCCAACCCGTTCGGGCCCCACCACGACCCGATTGGGGAAGGCTCCCTCGCCACCCAAGCACCGGTCCCCGTCGACCAGCCCGAACTTGTCCAGTTGCTCACCCCGGAGGGCGAGCGGGTCGAGCACCCGGACTACTCCATCGATCTGAGCACCGAAGAACTGCAGTCGCTCTACCGCGACCTCGCACTGGTCCGCCGGGTCGACGTGGAGGCGACCGCGCTGCAACGCCAGGGCGAACTCGGGATCTGGGCCAGCCTGCTCGGCCAGGAGGCCGCACAGATCGGGGCCGGCCGGGCACTGCAACCCGATGACATGGCGTTTCCGACATATCGGGAGCACGGCGTCGCCTGGTGCCGCGGGATCGACCCGTTGTCCATCATCGGCCTGTTCCGCGGCTGCGACAGCGGTGCCTGGGACCCGCTCGCGACGAAGTTCAACCTCTACACGATCGTGATCGGCGCCCAGACCCTGCATGCGGTCGGGTACGCGATGGGCGTGCAGCGCGACGGCGGCGCCGGCGCGTGCCTTGCCTTCTTCGGCGACGGGGCCACCAGCCAGGGAGACGTGAACGAGTCGTTCGTCTTCGCGGCCGTGTTCGACGCGCCGGTGGTGTTCTTCTGCCAGAACAACCAGTACGCGATCAGCGAGCCCATCGAGAAACAAACCAGGAGCCCGCTCTACCGAAGGTCCAGCGGCTTCGGCTTTCCGGGGATAAGGGTCGACGGGAACGACGTCCTGGCCGTACTAGCCGTGACCCGACGCGCTCTGGAAGCAGCACGGTCCGGTCAGGGACCCACGTTCATCGAGGCCTATACGTATCGGATGGGTGCCCACACCACCTCAGACGACCCGAGCCGCTATCGGTTGGCGAGTGAGATGGAGGCCTGGAAGCTGAAGGATCCGATCGAGCGGCTCAAGGCCTATCTCGTACGGTCCGGCCAGGCAGACACTGCCTTCTTCGATGCGCTCCAGGCCGAGTCGGACGAACTGGCTGCCAAGGTGCGCAAGGGCACCCTCGAGATGCCGGATCCGGATCCCGTGTCGATGTTCAACAACACCTACGCCGAGATCACGCCGGAGTTGGCCGAGCAGCGCGACACCTTCGTTGCCTACCAGGCGGGTTTCGCCGAGGAGGCGAGCCACTCATGAGCACCGCCTCAGTCACCCTCGGCAAGGCGCTGAACATGGGCCTGCGCAAGGCGATGGAGGACAACCCCAAGGTCCTGCTCATGGGCGAGGACATCGGCAAACTCGGCGGCGTATTCCGAATCACCGATGGCTTGCAGAAGGACTTCGGTGAGGACCGGGTCATCGACACCCCGCTGGCCGAGTCGGGAATCCTCGGTACGGCGGTGGGACTGGCCATGCGCGGCTTCCGGCCGGTCGTGGAGATCCAGTTCGACGGTTTCGTCTACCCGGCCTACGACCAGATCGTCTGCCAGGTCGCGAAACTGCACGCCAGGTCGCGTGGACGGCTCCCCATGTCCATCGTCATCCGGATCCCCTTCGGTGGCGGTATCGGGGCGGTCGAGCACCACAGCGAGTCACCGGAGGCCTACTTCGCGCACACCGCCGGGCTCAAGGTCGTCGCCTGCTCCAACCCCGTCGATGCCTACTGGATGATCCAGCAGGCCATTGCCCACCCCGACCCGATTGTCTTCTTCGAGCCCAAGCGGCGCTACTGGGAGAAAGCCGAACTCGACACCGAGGCCACTCCGGAGCCGTTGTTCGCCTCCCGGCTGGTCCGCGAGGGCAGCCAGGTCACCGTGCTGGCGTACGGGCCGATGGTCAAGACCGCGCTGCAGGCCGCCTCGGCCGCGCAGGAGGAAGGGATCAGCGTCGAGATCCTCGACCTACGGTCGGTCTCCCCCCTCGACATGGGCCCCGTGCTGGACTCGGTCCGCCGTACCGGACGGTGCGTCGTCGTGCACGAAGCCCCATCCAACCTGGGGCTGGGCGCTGAACTGTCGGCCCGGATCACCGAGGCCTGCTTCTACGAGCTCGAAGCCCCGGTCCTGCGGGTGGGTGGGTACGACACCCCGTACCCGCCGAGCAAGCTCGAAGAGGACTACCTGCCGGATCTGGACCGAGTCCTGGAAGCGGTAGACCGCTCACTGGCCTATTGAGCCCGAGCGACAACTCACTGGCGGTTTGCTGGCAAACCGCCACGGTTACGAGTGGGTGCGCGACTCTTTTCTCTGGCGGTTTGCTGGCAAACCGCCGGCTACGAGTCGAGGCCGTCGAGGGTGGCGGCCGTGACGATGCCGTACGCGAGGTGCGGCACGATGTCAGCGGCCCAATCCTGCAGCGACCAGGTCCGCGGATCGCTGATCCCGAGTGCCGCCATCGGACCATTGGCTCCGACGAGGACGAGGACCGTTGCTGCGGCAGCGCCGATGGCTACGGGCGGACGCCAGCCGAGCGCCCGGGTCAGGCCGAGCAGAGCCCCGATCCCGACGCCCGTTGCGATCCCGCTCAACGGCCCGAGCCCGGCCAATCGATTGTCCCGTTCCTCGCCCTGGCCGGGGATGCCGATATGACTCACCTCGGCCAGTTTCTCGACCGTGTCCTCTGGAGTGCTGCTCGTCGGGCGGGCCCGGACGGACATGTCCACGTAGGTGGTTGCATTGAGCGCCGTCGTGCCAGCGGCACCGGCGGCGGCTCCTTTGAGGATCGACATCAGCATCGTGCCAGGATAGGCACGCTGGCCGACGTGTCCGCCCGGCGATCCCGGCGTTCATCGCAGGACGAGCATCTGGCCGGACAGATCGGATCGATTGATCGGCAAGCGCGGAAGGGACCGGCGTGGCGCTCAAACAGTTCAGACTCCCCGATGTCGGAGAAGGCCTGACCGAGGGCGAGATCCTGCAATGGCTGGTCGCGGTGGGCGACACGGTCGTCATCAATCAGCCGATCGTCGAGGTCGAGACCGCGAAGGCTGCCGTCGAACTGCCGTGTCCGTACGCCGGCGTGGTCACCGAGCTGCTGCACGAGCCAGGGTCCACTGTGGACGTCGGTGCCCCGATCATCACGATCGAGACCGACCCTGGAAGCGCCGCCACATCGAAGCCGCAACCACCGACCGAGGTCGAATCCGAAGCGGGTGACGTGGGGCCGGGCGGACTGCCGCCGAGCGCCGAAACGTTGGCCGACGTGCACGTCGCAGGCGAGGGCGAGGCAATCGAACCGGGAATGATCGGCGGCCCGGCACCTGGCGGTCGTACGGCGGTGCTGGTCGGGTACGGCCCGCGCACGACAGTGGCCAAGCGTCGCCCACGCCGGGCCACCCCAAGCACGTCCGCTCAGGGTCCCGGCCCGCAGCCGCCGGACGGCGCCCCGCCCCTGCTCGCCACGGCACCGGACGCGGACACCAAGCCCGTCCGACACGGTGGACTCGAGTTGGGCAGAGCCGCTGAAGCGCATGCGGTCGGTGAACCGGAGGACTCGGCGTCGGCGGTGACGGTCGAGCCGGTGGCTCCGCCGGTCGGCCGAGCGAAGGCCAAGCCACCGGTTCGCAAGTACGCCAAGGCACTGGGGATCGACCTCAACGCGGTGACCGGTTCCGGTCCGGAGGGGACGGTGATCCGGGCGGACATCGACGCGTTCACCAACGGCGCCGCTGGGCCGGCCGACCTGGCAGGGGTAGGGGAGCAGAGACCGGGAGAGCGGGCGACACAGAGTTCGTCGTCGGAGGCATCGTCCTCTGGCAGCGCGTTGACCATGACCGCACGCCCCGACTTCGATCCGGCCAGCCGTGAGCAGCGCATCCCGATCAAGGGGGTCCGCAAGCACACTGCAGCGGCGATGGTGAGCAGCGCGTTCACCGCGCCTCATGTGACGGAGTGGGTGACCGTTGACGTGACCCGGATGATGTCGCTGCGGGCCCGACTGGCGGCGCGTCCGGAGTTCCGCGGGCTCAAGACCTCGCCGTTGCTGTTCATCGCCAAGGCGCTGATCCTGGCCGTCGGCCGCCATCCGATGATCAACTCGTCCTGGGACGAGGGGGCGCAGGAGATCGTGGTCAAGGAGTACGTCAATCTGGGCATCGCCGCGGCCACACCGCGGGGCCTGATCGTGCCCAACATCAAAGACGCCGGAGCCCTGTCGATGCCCGAACTGGCGGCGGCCCTGGCAGAGCTGACCGAGGTTGCCCGGGCCGGACGTACCTCACCAGCGGACATGTCCGGCGGCACGATCACGATCACTAATGTCGGGGTCTTCGGCGTGGACACCGGTACGCCGCTCCTCAATCCAGGGGAGTCGGCCATCCTGGCCGTCGGCACGATCGCCGAGCGGCCATGGGTACACAAGGGCAAGGTCAAGGTTCGGCAGGTGACCACGCTCGGGTTGTCCTTCGATCATCGGGTCGTGGACGGGGAATTGGGCTCCCGCTTCCTGGCCGATCTCGCTGCAGCGGTGAGCGATCCTGGGATCACGCTGGCCTGGTGACCGTTCGGCACACCCCCATCGTCCGGTTATCGTACGAACCGCTAACCAAGTACCGGTGCAGCGAACAGATCATCGGAATAGTGCGGCAAGTCACCAATGGTACGTAGGAACAAATCCGGCCAGCACGCGTTTGCTTAGGTGTAGGTACCACCTGAGGAGATGTGAAGAATATGAACGCCCTGAACAACTGGCGCAAGCACCGCAAGGACGCTCGCACCCGTCGTGCGATCGAAACCGCCCTGATGCGCAGTCCTGGTCCGGCCATGCGCGACGAACTGCTGACCCTCGCCAACCGCGAAGGCATCAGCGTCAACCGCTGAGCCCACGACTTCGGCCCGCGCATCGCGCGCCATTCGAGACCGACCCCGATCCTTCCTGAGGATCGGGGTCGTTTGCTTGTCGGCTACTCGTCCTGCTCAGCCGACAAGCCCGCCCGGTTGGCGAACCAGCGGATCCAGCGGCGCTGACCGGGGGTTTCCACCGCTCGTGGCCGGTAGTTCTGCCGTACCCAGATGATCACCTTCTCGCCAGGGTGTCCGGCCAGGATGGCCATACAGGCGAGCGCGGTCCCGGTCCGACCGGTGCCGCCACTACAGGCGACTTCGACCCGCTGCCCGTCGCGGGCGCGGACGTAGGCGCGTTCGATGCCCTCAGCTGCCAGTGTGTCGTCCCGCGGCGTGCCGAAGTCCGGCCAGTCGAGCCACTCGGCCGGCCAATCAGGCTGCCATGCCGGACGGTGCAGGACTCGACTCGGTCGGCCAGGTGGCCGGCCGAGATAGAGCCCGAAATCCGGCAGCGGTCCGGCCGGCAGCGGCTCGCGACGTCCTCGTCCGCGGATCAACGTTCCGTCGGGCAACGCGATCGCCCCGCGCAGGGACTCGGCCATCGGGACAGCTTGCCGCAGCTCGCCCGGCCGCATCCGTGTTGATCATCGGAATTACGGAGGTTTCCGACGGCGATCCGGCCAGAAACCCGCCAAGTTCCGATGATCAACTCTGAGCTTGGCTGGCGGCTTCCAGCAGTTCGCGCAGCTCCGGTCGCTCCAGGTCGGCCAGGGTGGAGATCCGGACGTGGCGGTGCCGCTTCCCGGTGCCCTGCAGGAGCCCGGTCGGATCCGGGAGTTTCGCGCCATCGGCCAGGCCAAGGTTCACCCAGCCAGCGTGCACGTTGATCACGCAGATCAGGCCCTTGTAGCCGCGGGTCCAGCCGTATCCGATGTCCGTCCCGCCCACTGTCTCGAGGATCTCCGCGGGAAGTACGTCGAGAATGAGCGCGCGGGTCTGTCGTGCCAGCTCACGAACCTCTGCACTGACCGACGCGAGAAGCTGATCGACATCGGGATTGGTCACCGACTCACCCTAGAGCCGCGGCCCAAACCGGTGTTGATCATCGGACTTTGGGGGGCTTGTTAAGGCGTTCCCCGACCGAAACCGGTCACATTCCGATGATCCACTTCGGAGACGGCGGGTCAGTCGAGCAGGTGGGCGCGAATGGCCTGCCGCTCGTCGGCCGTAAGGCCCTCAGCAGTGAGCCATCGGATCGGTCCGCCGGCGCGTTCGTCGAGGAGCTCCAGCAAACGTTGCATGGTTTGGGCTCGGGGCCGCTGCCGGTTGGCGATGGCCGCCCAGGTCTGGGGATCCATGTTGACGTCGGTCACCGGGTTGCCGTTGGCGTCGGAGACATCTGCGGCATAGGTTGGAGTGGCGGCCAGGCGGGCCATGATCTTGTCGATCACCTCGCCGCTGCGGGCGTAATCGGCGATCACGTCCCCCCGGCGTACGCCCGCGACCAGCAGCGCAAGGGCGATCACCGTGCCGGTCCGGTCCTTTCCGGCGGCGCAGTGGACCAGCGTCGCACCGTCGGCGCGCCCGATCGACCGCAGCGATTCGACGATGTTGTCCGCGGCGTGTCTGAGGTAGCCGAGGTAGTGGATGACCGCGGGTCGCTCCCTGAGGTCGATCGCTTCCGGCGCGGGTCGGGCGGCGGTCCAGGGCATCTGCTCGGCGCCGGACACCCCGGTCACATCAGTTCTGACCCCAGCCAATGCACGATCCAGGCGTCCGCCCGGCTGGTCAGCCCCTACCCCAGCCAACTCGGCGTCCGGGCTTGCGCCCGGCTGCTCCTCGGTCAATGCGTCCGTACGTTTCCCGGCCTCGGGATAGAGGGTCAGCTTGCGCACCGTGACCGCGGGCTCGCGGGTGATCGGTCCGGGTCCCTCCAACTCGATCTCCGCGGCCGTACGCAGGTCCAGAACCTGCCGTACGCCGAAGTCGTCGACCAGCAACCGCACGTCGGCCTCGGACAGATCCTGCAAGTTGTCGGCCCGCAGCAGTCGCCGGCGGCGCGTCGTCCTGCCGTCCTCGGTGGGCAGCCCGCCCAGATCGCGAACGTTGACCGCGCCGTCCAGATGAACCCAGCCGCCGGGCGTCTCGCTCTGTCTGTTCACCGCCCGCGACAGTACCTTCGTGCAGTGACCCCTCGGAAAACTGCCGGTAACGACCAGCGGCAAGCACACGTCGTGTCCGTGCTGGAGGATGCCTTCACCGACCTGATGACGGCGGATCCCGTTGCCTTCCGGTCGAAGTTCCGCAAGATGGCCGCGGACCCCGGCTCGTTCTATCGGGGGAGCGCATGCCTGTTCTACGCCGACGTCGCCGCGATGAAGGACAAGTGGGCGGACGAGCGCACCAGCCGGATCTGGATCCAGGGCGATCTGCATGCGGAGAACTTCGGGTCGTACATGGACGGTGACGGCATCCTGGTCTTCGACGTCAACGACTTCGACGAGGCCTATCTCGGGCACTTCACCTGGGACCTACGCCGGATGGCGGCCAGCATTGCCTTGCTCGGGTGGCAGAAGGCGTTCCCGGACGACACCATCACCGAGCTGATCGACATCTACGCCCGCGCGTACGTCGACAAGATCCACGACTTCGTCCAGACCGAACAGGACAACGTCTTCTCCTTGGGTTTGGACGACACCGACGGACCGGTCCGCGACGTGCTGCTGACCGCCAAACTGGCCAGTCGTATCGATCTGCTCGAGGACCTCACGGTCATCGACGACTACGACCGCCGATTTCGCAACGGGCCCGGCGTGCGGCAACTCGACAAGAACGAGCTGCACGCGGTCATGGCAGCCTTCGACAGCTACAAGGAGTCCATCCCTGAAGCAAAGCGGTCGCGACGACTCAGTTACTCGGTCAAGGATGTCGTGGGGCGCTCGGGGTTCGGGATCGGCAGCGCCGGCCTTCCCGCGTACAACTTCCTGATCGAGGGTTGGACCGAGGCACTGGAGAACGACATCGTCCTGTCGATGAAGCAGGGCAACGTCGCCGCACCCTCCCGGGTCGTCGACGACGAGCGCATGACCGACTACTTCGACCATCATGGGCACCGGACGGCGGTCTCCCAGCGGTCGTTACAGGCCCGATCCGATCCGCTGCTGGGCCATACCGTCCTGGACGGAGTCGGCTATGTGGTCAACGAGCTCTCGCCCTACGACGCGGATCTGGAGTGGTCCGAACTGGTGGAGCCGGATCAGATCAGTTCGGTGCTGGGCTATCTCGGGCAGGCCACCGCGAAGGCGCACTGCGTCTCCGATGAGGACAGTGACGACACACTCGTCGACTTCCAGACCGAGGAGGCCATCGCCGACGTTATCGGGACCGGACCGAAGGCGACGACGGCATTCGCCGAAGACACGTGTGCATTCGGCCTGGAATACGCCAGTCGAGTACGCGAGGACTACGCCCTGTTCGTCGAGGCCTTCCGGGCGGGCGGCTTCTCCGAGGTGACGCCCACCTGATCGGTCCCCGCCACTCCCACGGGGAGGCGACGTGTGCGGGTCTGCGCGAGTTCCTCCTCGGAGCAGTCCTGACAGGCACCGGCCTCGGATGCGATGATCCGCGGCTGATGTCCGGTCCCTGCCGGCGCCGGCACCTGGGTGCGTCGGTGTCGGGAGAACAGTCCTTGGGACACCGCGACACCGGCCAGGACGATCAGACCGCCGACCGGCTGGTGCCAGCTGAGCTGCTCGTGCAGCACCAGCACGCCCATCAGGGTGGCCACCAGCGGAATGAGATAGGTGACCATGGATGCGGTACTGGCCCCAGCCAGTCGGATCGTGCGGAACATGAAGATGAACGCGATTCCGGTTCCAAGTGCGCCCAGCGCCGCGACGCTGGCGATCACGTTGCCCGACAGCGTCCACGGAAGCGGCGGCGCTCCGGCAACGAGCGGGGCGATGATCGCCAGTTGCCCGGTCGCCAGGATGAGCTGGGCGGCAGCAAGTGCGACGCCGGACTGCGAACCTCCGGTGACGAACCGCTTCTGGTACGGGATACCGACGCCGTAGCAGGCCGCTGCCGCGAAACACATCAGCTGTCCGGTGAATTGGGCGCCGTACACCCCCTGCCAGATGCCGAGCAGGACGAGGACGCCCGAGAACCCCAGCAGCAGTCCGATCACCTTGTTGAGGGTCAACCGCTCCGTACGGAACACCAGGACGGCCATCGGCGCCACGATCAGCGGTGTGGTGGCGTTCCACAGCCCGGCAAGGGTTGAGTCGACCCGCTGCTCGCCGTACCCGAAAAGGGTGAACGGCAACGCGACGCCGATCCCGGCGACGACGAACAGGTGCATCCAGAGTCGCAGGTCGCGGGGCAGCCGGTCCCGGGTGGCCAGCAGGATCACTAGGAGCGTGCCCGCTCCGATCGCTACCCGAAACAGGGACAGGAACAGCGGATGCAGCTCCTCGACGCCGACCTTGATGAACAGATAGCTCGAGCCCCAGATCACTGCCAGTGCGAGGAAGGACGGCAGCCAGCGCGGGTTCGATGCCATCGGGGCGCCCACGGCCGGCGACGTGGGCGCAGTCGTACTCACCCGATCAGGATCCCAGGTGGGTCCGACGGCTGCCCGCGGTTATCGGCCAGGTATGCCCGATTGCCTGCCGCGATCCGGCGCCAGCGGGTCAGCCGGCCGTGCCGACCAAGGGCGGTCGGCGCAGGCCGTGTCCGGTTGCCTGTTCGAAGGCGTGGCCGAGCTGCAGCACGAGTAGGTCGGCGCGGTGCGGGCCGACGATCTGCAGTCCGACCGGCAGTCCGTCGGCCGTGAAACCGGCGGGAACCGAAAGCGCCGGGGAGCCGGTTGCCGTGATCAGGTAGGCCGAGCGCATCCAGTCCAGATAGTCGGCCTGCTCGACGCCGGCGATCTGGGTGGGGTACTCCTGCCCGACGGGGAACGGCGACACCTGGGTGACCGGGAGCAGCAGGGCGTCGTAGGTCTGGAAGAACTCGCGAAACCGGTGAAACAGGGCGGTGTGCAGGACCTCTGCCCGTCCCACGTCGGCCCCGCTCAGTGCCTGACCCTGGGCGATGTTGTCCGCGAGGCTCGCCTTGACCTGGTCGCCATGCAACCGCATCAGGTTCGCGTGGGTGAGCTCGAACTGCCAGGCCCGCAGCGTACGAAAGACCTCCTCGGCACCGGCCATGTCGGGCGTTGCCGGGTCGATGATCGCGTCGGCTTCCTCGAACACGGCGATGGCCGCGGTGAGCACGTCGAGGATCTCCGGCTCCACGGCGAACTCACCCCCGAGGTCGGGTGACCAGGCCAGCCGCAATCCGTTGAGGTCGCGACCCAGGTCGGAGTCGAACGTCGAGCCCGGTGTCGGCAGGGCGATCGGCGAGCGCGGGTCCGGGCCGGCGATCACCGACAGCATGAAGGCGGCGTCGGCGACCGTACGAGCCATCGGACCTTGTACGCCCATCGTCGCCCAGCCGACTGCGGTCGGGTACGAGGGAACCCGCCCGGGGGAGGGGCGCAGGCCCACGACGTTGTTCCAAGCGGCCGGGTTGCGCAGCGAGCCGCCCATGTCGCTGCCATCGGCCAGAGGTTGGAAGCCGCAGGCCAGCGCGACGGCGGCTCCGCCGCTGGACCCGCCGGCCGATCTGGTCGGGTCATAGGCATTGCCGGTCGTCCCGAACACGGGATTGAAGGTGTGCGATCCGGCCGCGAACTCGGGGACGTTCGTCTTCCCGATGGTCAGTACCCCGGCAGCATGCAGGCGTTCGATGATCAATTCGTCGTTGTCGGGTACGAAGTCGGCGTGGACCGGCGAGCCGAACGTGGTCCGTACCCCGCCGGTCAGGTGAGTGTCCTTGTGCGCCATGGGCAGGCCGTGCAGGCGGCCCAGCGGCGCACCCTCGGCCTGCCGTCGGTCGGCTCGGTCGGCAGCAGCCATCGCCGCGTCGCCGTCGAGGCTGACGATCGCGTTCACCGCCGGATTGAACACCTCGATCTGGTCGAGGTGGGCCTGCATCACCTCACGAGCGGACAGTTCGCGCGTACGGATGGCGGTGGCCAGGTCGCGCGCGGTACGGAAGACCACTTTCTCGGACACGTGACTCCTCAGCGGGGCGAGCGGACGTGCGCACCAGAGGATCCCACGGCGTATTCCGGCATTCCGCCGGTACGCTGAACTCAGGCGTACGATTTATCGGTGGAACGCAGGCACGGGGGAGCTCTCCTGACCTCTGCCGAAGCTGTGCGATCCGGCTCTGCACCACCTCCTGACGAGGTGCGCGGGCGCCGTCGGATTTCCCCGCCCTTCGGCTATGCGGCAGTGGCCTGTGCAGCGACAACCATCGGGCTTGCCCTGTACCTGAGCCGCGGTACCGCCGGCGGTTTCGAACAGGGATTCGGCGACGTTGCCATCCTGATTGCGGCCGTGCTGGCTGTCCTGGCCTGCGCCCACGCCGCGAAACGTCCAGGACCCGATGCCCGAGGTTGGGCACTCTTGGCACTTTCCGCAGCGGTGTGGGCGGCGGGGCAGGCGATTTGGACACTCCGCGGGTTCACCCACGACCATGTGCATCTCTTCCCGTCGGCTGCGGATATCGGATACCTCGGTCATGCCGTACCCGCCGCAGTGGCTCTCCTGGCATTCCAGCGGCGTGC
Source organism: Geodermatophilaceae bacterium (assembly GCA_050999295.1). Taxonomy (GTDB): domain Bacteria; phylum Actinomycetota; class Actinomycetes; order Mycobacteriales; family Geodermatophilaceae; genus JACCQS01. Next base: position 19,155 of record JBPCPI010000170.1, read on the forward strand.
GGTGTCCCAGGTGACGCGGCTACGCGGACTGCTCGACGGCCTGGTCATCGGCACCTCGATCCTGTTCATCAGCTGGGCCTTCGTGATCGGGCCGGCCTACCGTGCCGGTGCCGTTGACGGGGCGGCCTGGGCCACCGCGCTGGCCTATCCCGTGGTGGACGCCGCCATGGTCTCCCTGGTCCTGGTCCTGGCTATGCGCCAGCCCCAGGGTTTCCGGCCGCACTGGGTGCTGCTCGGCGCCGGACTGATCGTGCTTGCCCTGACGGACAGCAGCTATGTTTCGCTGACCCTGCGCGGTGAATCCGGCCTGACTGGCACGGTGCTCACGGCGGGCTGGGTGGCCGCCTTCTTGATGATCGCACTCGCGGCTCTGGTTCCACTGCGCCGAAGCCCGCCCACCCGGCCGCACAGTCTCAGCCTGACCCAGGAGTTCCTCCCCTACCTTCCCGTGGGCGTCGCGCTCATCGCGTCCGCCTCCCAGCCGGTCTTCGAGGATCCTTTCCTGCTGTGGGATGGCGCCGCGGTGCTTGCTCTGGTTGGGATCCGTCAGGCGATTCTCCTGATCGAAAAGGTCGCCCTGACCAACGAGCTCGAAGACCGAGTGCGGCAACGCACAGTTCAGCTGGAGCGAGCCTCGCAAGACCTGCATGAGGCTTTCGACAAGACACCGATCGGCATGGCGTGGGCAAACATGGCCGGGGTCTTGGTCCAGGTGAACCCGGTTTTGTGCACGATGCTGGGCCGCACCCGTGACGAACTGGTCGGATCGTCGGTCAAGGACATCACCTATCCGGACGACTGGGCTGCGAGCGAGCAGTCATTCCGGCGGGCCGCGGCTACCCCGGAGGCCCACTTACCGCAGATCGAGAAGCGCTACCGGCATGCAGACGGTCACGAGATATGGGCGCAGGTCGACCTGTTGGTCACCAGAGACACTGACGGCAGCAGCAAGTACCTCGTGGCCCACGTGCAGGATGTCAGCGACCGGCGGTCTGCCGCGCAGGAGTTGGCCAATCAGACGAACTTCCTCGAGGCAATTCTGGAGAACCTGGACTCCGGTGTCGTCGCCTGCGATGCCAAGGGGCGTCTGACCCTGATCAACCGAGTCAGCCGAGATCTTCACGGGCTGTCTTCGACAACCCGGGCAGAGGAATGGGCCGAACGCTATGCCCTCTACCGGGCGGACGGGAGCACTCCGCTGCCGATGAAGGAGGTTCCCCTCTTCCGGGCACTTCGCGGCGAGCGGGTACGAAACGCCGAGGTAGTCCTCGCGGCCAAGGACGCCGACCCTCGAACCTTGCTCGTGAACGGGCTTCCCCTCACCGACGACGAGGGAGCCCGGCTCGGTGCGGTGATGGCTACGCACGATGTCACCGATCGCCGGAAAGCGGAGGCTGCACTCAACCGGCAGGCGCTGCACGACCCGCTCACCGACTTGCCCAACCGGGCACTGCTGCTGGACCGCCTCGAGCATGCGATCGCCCGCCAAGCCGGTCAGCCCGGCCCGCTGGCACTGCTGCTGCTGGACCTCGACAGCTTCAAGCTGGTGAACGACAGCCTCGGCCATGCCTCCGGCGACTTCGTGCTTGTCACCCTCTCCCAACGTCTGCGGGCCCGCCTGCGACCGTACGACACCATCGCCAGACTGGGCGGTGATGAGTTTGCTGTTGTCCTGGAGAACGTCTCCGAGGCGCTGGCATGCGGCATCGCGGAGGAGATCCAGACGGTCATCCGCGAACCGATCACCGTGCAAGGACGATTGATCGTCTCCGATGCCTCAGTCGGCATCGTGATGAGCACCGCGCTGGATACGCCCGAGTCGCTGGTGCGCAACGCCGACTTGGCGATGTACGCGGCAAAGGACCTCGGCAAGGGCAATGTCCAGGTCTTCAACGAGGTCATGCACGAAACAGTTCTTCAGCGGCTGACCCTCGACAGCGAACTCCGCGCGGCAATCGAGGGACGTCAGTTCTTCCTCCGCTATCAGCCGATCGTGTCCCTGATCACCGGTCGGTTGCAGGGTTTCGAAGCGCTGATCCGGTGGCGACATCCAGAGCGCGGCGTCGTCTATCCCGACACGTTCATCCCGCTCGCAGAATCGACCGGCCTCATCGTGCCGCTTGGAGAATGGGTGCTGCGCGAGGCCTGCCGCCAAGCCCGAACGTGGCACCGGATCCATGCCGCAGCCGAGGAACTGACCATGTCAGTGAATCTCTCGGTCCGCCAACTCCAAGATCCGGGGATCCTCGGCGTTGTCGCCTCGGCGCTGGCAGACTCCGGCCTCGGCGCCGGACTGCTCGCACTGGAAATCACCGAGAGCGTCATCGACCAACGCGGGCCGATCCTGCCAACCCTCGAGGCCCTGCATGCCGCCGGTGTCAGACTTGACCTCGACGACTTCGGCTCCGGCTACTCCTCACTCGGTCGCATGTACTCGATGCCGCTCGACAGGGTCAAGATCGACAAGTCCTTCATCGATGCCCTCAGTGCCGGCAACCCGGCACCGAAGGTGGCCGCAGCGATCTCCATGGCGCACAGTCTCGGCCTGCAGACCGTCGCCGAAGGCGTGGAATCCGCCGATCAGCTGCCGTTCCTGCGTCTACATGGCTGTGACGAGGCGCAGGGCTACCTGTTCGGACGGCCCATGGCCGCTGCCCTCGCCGACGCGTTGCTACGTGAAAGAGGCACGGGAACGTCATGGACGGATCCAAGTAACTCGTCGGTCACCGGCAGCGGCACGAACACCTGAGTAAGAATCCGGTGGTTGGGTGGCGAACCGTCCAGTCAGGGGCGGTGACGTTCAGCGCAGAAATCCGGCCAGCGGGCGCAGCCAGTCGGTGTCAAACTCGCGCTGAACGCAGGGTTGACGCAAGACTGTTCCGACGATGACTCAGCGACCGGGAGCCGACAACAGCGCCTCCGGTCGCGACGCTGAACCCGAACGGTCGGTGCTGACCAAGGACATGCGCTCCGCGACCGAGCCCGAGCGGCCGGCGCTGATCGAGGACGTGCCTGCCGAGGCCGAGGGCGAGCGCCCGGCGCGTACCCTGACCGGGTGGTTTCGGCTGGCGATCAGTGCCGTGGCCGCGCTGGTCTCGGTGTACGCGCTGTACAACGTGTTCTTCCCGGTCACCGTCCTGCCGTACCGGATCATCTTCCTGGCCGTGGTGCTGCCCCTGACATTTCTGCTCTACCGACCGGCGCTGAGCATCCTGCGGCGACGCCAGGAACAGCCGGACAGCGAGGGCGGGGAGGGCAAGCAGGACCCGGTCAGCGACAGACGGGATCGACCGACGCTGTGGGACTGGCTGCTGGCCGGTGTGTCCGTCTTCGTAACCCTGTGGCCGCTGATCGGCGGCTTCGACGCGTACCTGGCGCGCAGTTTCGCGCCCTTCATCATCGATGTCGTATGCGGCTTCCTGCTTGTCGCGCTGGTGCTGCTCGCCACCTGGCGCACGGTCGGCGGGGTGCTACCGCTGATCGTTGCCGTGTTCATCCTCTACGCCTACTTCGGTTACCTCATTCCCGACGGCTGGCTGGTTGGGCACCGCGGCTACGGCCTGACCCGGCTGACCTCGCAGTTCGTGATGGGCACCGAAGGCATCTTCGGCGTACCCCTGGACGTCGCGGCGACCTACATCATCCTGTTCACGATCTACGGCGCGGTGCTCGAATTCTCCGGTGCCGGGCAGTTCTTCCTGGACATCAGCCTGGCCGCCTTCCGCAAGTCCCGTACCGCACCCGGTCGCACGGTGACGATGGCCGGCTTCTTGCTGGGTACGGTGTCGGGGTCCTCGACGGCGACCACCGTCAGTCTCGGCTCGGTAGCCTGGCCGATCCTCAAGCGTGCGGGCTATCCGCGGGAGGCCGGTGGTGGCGTCCTGGCAGCGGCCGGCATCGGCGCGATCCTCTCGCCGCCGACATTGGGGGCGGCTGCGTTCATCATCGCGGAGTTGCTGCGGGTGTCCTACCTGGAGGTTCTCGGGTACGCACTGATTCCGACTTTGCTCTACTACCTCGGCATTTTCCTCGCGATCGAGTTCGACGCGCGGCGCTTCGGCGTCCGGGAGGTCGAGGTCGTCCGGCAAGGCTTCTGGAAGTTGTTGGGCCGCTTCGGTTATCATTTTAGTTCGCTGATCGTCATCGTCCTGCTGCTGGCGCTGGGTCAGTCCGCGTTCAAAGCCGTTGTCTACGCGACGTTGCTCGCCTTCCTGCTGTCCTTCTTGGACAGACGGCACTGGATGACCCCGCCGACAGTCTTCGCCGCACTGGCCAAGGGGGCCACCGGCGTGCTCCCGGTCGCGGCCACCTGCGCTGCCGCGGGGGTGATCGTCGCCGTGCTGACGATCACCGGGCTCGGGCTGGACCTGTCCGGCATCATCGTCGATCTGGCCGACGTGCTGTCGAACAATCCCACGATGATGTTGGTGCTCACGACGTTCTTGGCCGCGATCGCGGTGATCCTGCTCGGACTCGCCGTCCCGGTCACCGCGTCGTTCATCATCGCTGCCGTCATCATCGCTCCGGCGCTGACCACGCTCGGCGTGGGGACCCCCGAGGCGTACATGTTCATCTTCTACTACGCGGTGCTGTCCGAGGTGAGCCCGCCGACCGCACTGGCGGCGGTGGCCGCGTCAGCGATCACTGGCGGCAACCCGAACAAGACGATGCTGATGACCTGGAAGTACACCCTGCCGGCGTTCCTGGTCCCCTTCGCTTTCGTGCTGGCTCCGGCCGGGGCCGGGTTGATCGCGGACGCGCCGTTCGGGCAGACGGTGTTGGTCTCGGTGATCTCGGGAGTGGCCGTGGCTGCGCTGGCGGTCGTGACCGGCAAGTGGATGTTCGGGCCCGCGGGTCCGTTCGAGCGGATCCTGTGTCTGGTCGGGGCATTGTTGCTGCTCTACCTCGAGCCGCCCGCGGTCCTGATCGGCCTTGGCTTCCTGGCCCTGGCAGTCGTCATACACCTGTTGACCCGAAAGTCCCGGACCGTAACGGATTCCGATACCGAGGCACAATCAGCACAGGAGGTTCCATCATGAGACGAAGGTCAGTACTCGGCATCGCGGCGCTGGCCGCTGGGGCACTCGTCCTGTCCGGCTGCACCGAGGCCGGCGGCGGAGGCGGCGGCGGGGGAGACGGAGGTGGCGGCGGTGAGGAGGAAGCCGGTTGCGCGGCACCGGAGGAGAGCGGCCGGCTGTCCATTGCCACCGGCAACACGACCGGCGTGTATTACATTCTCGGCGGTGGTCTCGCTCAGGTCCTCACCGACAACGTCGAAGGCGTCGAGGCGACCGCGGAGGCGACCAACGCCTCGGCGGAGAACATCCGCTTCGTCTGCGCCGGGGACAGCGATATCGGATTCACCCTGGCCGACACGGCCGCCGACGCCGTCAACGGCGAAGCCTCTTTCCAGGACGCGGCCCAGCCCGTACAGGCCCTGGCTCGGATCTACAGCAACTACACCCAGGTCTTTGCTCGGGCCGACGCCGGTATCGAGTCGATCGCCGACATGGCCGGCAAGCGGATCTCGACCGGTTCGCCGAACTCCGGTACCGAGGTGATCGCCCTACGCCTCTTGGAGGCCAACGACTTGACTGTGGATGACATCGAGCAGCAGAGCCTGGGTCTCCCGGAGAGCGTGCAGGGCATGAAGGACGGCACGATCGATGCATTGGTTTGGTCGGGTGGCTTACCGACCGGCGGGATCACCGACCTGGTCACCTCGCTGGGTGCGGACGTGAAAGCTCTGCCGCTGACCGACGAGTTGCCCATCTTGCAGGACACCTACGGCGAGGCCTACATGGAGGGCTCGATCCCGGCCGATGCGTACGGACTGGACGAGGACATCCCGACGATCGTCGTACCCAACCTGCTGGTCGTCAGTGACGCGATGAGCGAGGACCTCGCCTACGAGATCACGAAGGCGATCTTCGAGAATCTCGACACCCTCGCCTCGGTCCATCCTGAGGCTGAGAACATCTCGCTGGACACCGCAACCGAGACCGCACCGGTCGAGGTGCACCCGGGGGCGCAGCGCTACTACGACGAACAGGGCTAGGCGGGCCCAAGCTCCGGCCCAACATGATCGTGAGCGCCTGCGCGTGGACTGTCTCCACGTGCAGCGCTCGCGATCATGGACCGGTCAGTACCGAGGCGGTAGTTCCTCCGGCGGCAGCCGCAGGTCGTCGCCGACCGTGCGGTGGGCGGTTCGGGTGCGCTGGGAGTTGATCACCAGGGACATGATCAGCCCGAGGATGCCTACGGCCATCAATATGTAACCAACGATAGTGACGTTGACCACCGAGATCACATCCCGGTCCCAGGCCCAGGCGAGTACGCCGCCGAGCGCGATCAGGAAGATGGAGAGTCCGATTGCCATGTGTGCCTCCCGTCAGTGACCGACGACACGGCCGGCCTACGTCTGGCAATACTGCCTCATCGCCGCTTACATCGTTAGGTTTCCCGCCGTGGGAGCGTGTCAGCGTGTTCCGCATCGTGTACTACCAGCCCCGCATCCCGCCGAACACCGGCGCCGCGATCCGGCTCGCCGCGGTCACTGGCTGCGAGCTGCATCTGATCGAACCACTGGGCTTCGACCTCTCCGATGCCCAGCTGCGCCGCGCGGGCCTGGACTATCACGACCTGGCCAGTCTGAGCGTCCATCCCGACCTCGAGGCGGCGTGGACGGCACTCATGCCGGCCCGGGTCTTCGCTTTCACCACGCACTCGCTCAGGTCCTATGTCGACGTGCAGTACGAGGCGGGCGACGTCATGCTGTTCGGGCCGGAACCGGAGGGGCTGCCCGCAGAGGTGCTCGACGATCCGCACGTCACCGACCGACTGCGCATTCCGATGCAGCCGGCCCGGCGGTCACTGAACCTGGCCAACGCGACGGCTATCGCGGTCTACGAAGCCTGGCGCCAGCACGACTTCCGGGCTCAAGCCTGAGCGGTCCGCGGCGTTCCTGCGCATAACACCCGTCTTGTGCGCATTGCACACTTCGCTTCACCGGCAGTGCGCACGGGATGGGTGGAAAGCAGCCGGGAGGGTCAGAATGCGGCTTCGTCAAGGTCCATGATCGCGTTGTCGGTGGCCGCACAGATGGCTCGCTGTGCGGTGATCGTCGGCAGGACCTGGGTCGCGAAGAACCGCGCAGCGGCGAGCTTCCCCTCGTAGAAGGCTTGGTCCTTGACCGAGATGCTCTCGCGGCCGAGAGCGCTCATCGCGACTTCGGCCTGGCGCAGCAGCAGCCAACCAGTGACCAGATCGCCCATGCACAGCAGCAGCCGCGAGGTATTCTGACCGACTTTGTACAGGCTGGTGGGATCCTCCTGCGACGCCGTCGCCTGGCCGATCATGGCGCCGATCATCTGCTGGATGTCACTCAGCGCGGTGGCCAGCAGGGCCCGCTCGTCCTTGAGCCGGCCGTTGCCCGACTCGTTGTCGAGAAATGCCTGGATCTGCCCGTTCAGGAAGCCTAGGGCCTTCCCCTGATCACGGATGATCTTGCGGAAGAAGAGATCCATCCCCTGGATCGCCGTGGTGCCCTCGTACAGGGTGTCGATCTTGGCGTCGCGGATGTACTGCTCGATCGGGTAGTCCTTGAGGTACCCCGAGCCGCCCAGGGTCTGCAGGGACTCCGCGCTCAGGATCGCGTACGCGCGCTCGGAACCGTAACCCTTGACGATCGGCAGCAGCAGATCATTGACGCGGACCGCGAGTTTCGTTGCCTCGCTGTCGCTTTCCCCCCGGAACTCAGCCTCGAGCACCTGGTCCTGGAAGCTTGCGGCGTACAAGTACAGCGCTCGCATGCCCTCGGCGTAGGCCTTCTGAGTCAGCAGCGACCGGCGTACGTCCGGGTGATGGATGATCGAAACCCTAGGGGCGTCCTTGTTGGCAGACTGACTCAGGTCTGCGCCCTGCACCCGCTCCTTGGCGAAGGCGAGGGCGACCTGGTAACCCGCTGATAGTTGGGCGATCGCCTTAGTGCCCACGAACATCCGGGCGTTCTCGATGACCTTGAACATCTGGGCCATGCCGTTGTGCACGTCGCCGACGAGCCAGCCTACGGCCGGCGTGCCGTCCTGACCGAAGGTCATCTCGCAGGTGGTGGAGACCTTGAGGCCCATCTTCTCCTCGACGTTGGTGACATATACGCCGTTGCGCTCGCCGAGTTCTCCGGTCTCCCAGTCGCAGTGGTACTTCGGGACGATGAACAACGACAGGCCCTTGCTCCCTGGACGGGCTCCCACTGGGCGGGCCAGCACGAGGTGCACGATCTGGTCGGTCAAGTCGTGCTCGGCGCCGCTGATGAACCGTTTCACCCCGTCGATGTGCCAGCTGCCGTCGGGCTGCTGTACGGCCTTGGTGGTGCCCGCCCCGACATCGGATCCGGCGTCGGGCTCGGTGAGCACCATCGTCCCGGTCCACTTGTTGTCGATCATGGTCTGTACGAAGCGCTTCTGCTCGGCTGTGCCGATCGGATCGATGACCGCGGCGAAGGCCGCGCCGGACATGTACATGAACAGGGCCGGGTGCGCCCCCAGCACCAGCTCGTTGATCGCCCAGGTCAACGCTCGCGGGGCTCCGAAACCACCGAGGCGCTGCGGGAGCCCGACCATGTTCCACTCCCCGTCGATGATCGCCTGATAGGACTTCTTGACCGAGTCGGGCAGCCGCACCGAGGAAGTCGCGGGATCGAAGACCGGCGGGTTCCGGTCGCTTTCCACGTACGAGGCGGCCAGCCGGCCGGTCGCCAGCCGTTCCGCCTCGGACAGGATGTCCCGCGCGGTCTGCGCGTCGAGATGGGCGAAGGCACCGGTCCCGAAGCGATCCTTCGTGTCCAGGAACTCGAACAGGTTGAATTCGAGATCGCGCAGGTTCGCGGTGTAGTGGGTCAACGTCGACTCTTTCGATCGGGCGGCCCCGGGACCGGGGTTACTCGTCAGTAACTTAGCGTAGGTTACCCGCGGGTCATCCCATTGCCTAGGTGTTGTCCGTCACGCTGAGACTCGCCAGCCGCGCCGGCGGATCCCCGAACTCGGCGACTTTATCCCGGGCTGCCGCCCGAATCGCGGATGGTCTCTAGCGCCGGTTGGCGGGCAGCGCGGCGAGCAGCGACGCGGGCTCGGGCCCGGTCACCGGTAACAGGATCGGCGTGGCGCCGACTCGGCGGTAGGCCGCGCAGACATCCGGCAGTCGATCGGCGCGGGTGTAGAAACATTCGACGAACTCCGCCGGTAGGGCCGCGGGGGATTCCCGCAGGCGGCGCTGGCCGGCCAGGGACCCGACCTCGGCGACGACCTCGCCGTACCCGAGCGTTGTGAAGTGCCGGGCATATGGCGCAGCCAGGCAGTACGCGGTGAGGTCTCGCCTGGCCCGGCTTTCGGACTCGTCGTCGACGAGTACCCACACGTAGGACAGCACGGTCTTGCCCGAGGTTGCTGGCGGAAGGCTTTCCGGTGGGGTGAAGTTGACGATCACGCCGTCGCCGTCGGTCATGCCGAGGTTGACCATTCGTGGTCCCAGGGCCCCGAGCAGTACGCGCACCTGATCGCCGGGGGGCTTGGGCAGCGCAAACGAGCCGCGCCGCTTCCCGTCGAGAATTGCGCGAAGGCTGGTCAGGCGCTCGCGGGTACCGGTGACCGTCGCATCGTAGGCCGCCCGGTGCCAGCCACCCACGATCTGCTCGGTCGAGGTGCCGATGCCGAGGTAGTACGTCGTACCCGACAGCGAGGCCGCGGTCGCCGCCCCCATCGCGATCGAGGAATCGGTGGCGGCCGGCAGCGGAACGATCCCGGTTCCCAGCGGTACGCCGGGGCGTCGCGCGGCCAGTGCCGCGGTCAGGCCAAGCGCGCTGGTGGTGCAGACCTCGGTGGACAGGACCGGGGCGTACCCGGCGTCGATGACCTCCTCGAGGAGTTGGACAGCCCGAGCAGCGTCCAGCGGCAGTGCGCCCGACAGCGCGAACCCGATCTCAGCCACGGATGGACTCTAACGGCGGGTCCACCGCGCACTTTCTCCGGAGAATGTGCGCCTTGGGCGGCGGCAGATGCGACTTTCTCCGGAGAATGTGCGCCTTGGGTTGGGGAAGGGCGAGGCTGGGCGAGATGGGGACCACGTCGAAGGCAGCCGAGAGCCTGTTGGCCGCGACCTTGGCCGGGCTCCCGCCTGACGAGCACAGTTACCTGGTACCTACCGGCAATCCGGTCTCGGTGCCCCTAGCCCGAGTCGCGGACGCCGGGTGGTTGGACAGCCAGATCCGGTTACAGGCGCGGCACTGGCCGACCGTCGATCGCCGGGTGCTGGCGACGCTGTGGTGGTACTCGGTCTCGCAGGTGCTCCTGACTCCGACGTTGGCGTCAGTGTTCGTGACCGGGCAGGCACTCTCACCCAGGCCAGCCGATGTCGAACTGCACTGCCTGCCGGATGGCCGGATCTTCACCGCGCACTCCACGGCGGTTCTGCACGGCGATGATCTGGTCGCAATTGTGGCTGAGGCGGTTCGGAACTCTTTCGAGATCGCCATCCCGGCGATAGCCCGGGCCGGCGCGAAGCGGGAACCGCCGCTCTGGGCGATAGCCACGGACTCGTTGGCCAATCGCTTGCTGTGGGTGGGCCGGGCCCGCAGTGATGTTGACCGGGCGACGGCGCTGGCCGCAACACTGGTCGACCTGATCGGGGCACCGATGCCCCCTCCGCGATACGTCGACATCGACCGACTCCCCCCGCACACGGGGCAGGCGCGGTTCGTACGTCGCGCCTCCTGCTGCCTGGTCTATCTCGAAGCAGGCGAGGCGAAATGCGTCTCCTGCCCGAGACTGACTCCGGCGAGTCGGCATGCCCTGCTCAGGACGGCGACCGACTTTGCCTGAGACCTGGGGCGCGCGAAGACGTCAGGCGACCACATTCGTCGTGTTCCTCTGCGGCGTCATGGCCATGACTACTGGATGCTCCGCGCGTTCCGACCCGCCTGAGGCTGTCGCGCCGACCGCAACAGCCTCACCCGAGGCGTGTGACGATCGCATCGAGCTTGCCGATGAGCCGCCGGCTGCGGCGCAATCCGACGGGATGACGCAGGGCGTTGGTGTGGGGGATCTGTGGTTTTTCGCCGGGACGAGCGGCCGTTGGGGAGACGTCGTCATCCACAACGGCACAGCCTTTCAGGGGAAGTTCCCGATGTGGGTCGGGATCGACGAACTGCCAGCCGTCGCCGTCGTGCGTACGACCGGTGACCCGCTCGAAGGAGCGATGTCGCTGAGTCCGACTTCGGAGGGCCTGCCGGGGCCGCTACCGGCGGGTGCCGTGTTCCCCACCCCAGGCTGCTGGCAGATAACCGCAACCTTGGGAACTGATACCGCCCAGATCACCGTCGACGTTTCATAGCCGATCTCCGTGACGGCCGTTAGCTGCCCGGCTCGACGCGCACGTCGGGGTCGAAGGCGGCTTTTCGTCTAGCCGCCGCAGGTGCAGCGTGTTGGTTGGGCTGTCTGCGCTGATACGTGTGGCACTGACGTCAGGCTGGCCCGAGACAGGTAGCGGCAAGCGCGCTGGCTCCCTGCTCTGGGCGATGCTGAATGAGACTGTTGGCCCCGACGCGTGGGAATCTGGCTCCCCACCTCGTCTGAGAGTGACCGGAGTAGCCGGGTGAGGTAGCGCGTCGTGGTGAGACGTCGATTCGAGCATCATCAACGTGGTGTCATCGTGAGAGGCATGTCCATGTTCGACCACGTCATCAAGCTGCGCCGCGAGCTCTTCAAAGCGCCGTTTCCGGGCGCGTCTGGGGGCCCGGCGCGGCTGTGCGGGAACGGGTCATGCGCGATCGGTGGCTGACCGCCCCGGCGACCCGGCTGTACCTGCTGCGCCATGGGTTGACCGTCCACACGGCTGAGCGTCGGTTCAGCGGGCGCAACGATCTCGGTCTGACCGAGTCCGGTAAGACCCAGATGGTTGCCACGGCCGCCCGATTGGCGGCCAGCGGATCGATCACTGCTGTGGTGAGCTCCCCCCTGCGACGTGCGCGCTGCAGTGCCCAAGTCGTGGCCGATGCCCTGCAACTCCGGGTAGATGTCGATCACGATCTGACCGAGCTGGACTTCGGACTCTTCGAGGGGCTGACCTGGGTTGAGGCGCAGTCGGCTTACCCCGACGAGCTGGGGGCGTTCATGGACGCTGCCGACGTCGCGCCTCCGGGCGGGGAGAGCATGGTTGGCGTGCGAGCACGAATGGACCGGCTTCTGACTCGGATACTGGGCGAGTACCAAGGCCGCACGGTTGCTGTAGTCAGTCATGTGACGCCGATCAAGGTGTTGTTGTGCAGGGCGCTCGACGTACCTCTGTCGACCGTGCACCGGCTTTTGATCGCTCCGGCCAGCCTCTCGATCATCGAGTGGTACGGCGACGGGAGTGCGCGGGTGACCCTGATGAACGACACGCACCACTGGCAGGGCAGATGACCCGCAACACGAGCGACGGTTAGGGCATCTGGCCGGTTGCGCGGAGCCGGCGGAGTACTTGTTGGACGGCTGGAGCGCAGCGCGCCTCGTCCGCGTTGCTCACCCAGTCCAGGGCTTCGATCTCGGCGCGGGCTTGGGGCTGGCCGGTTGCGGGGCCGGTGAAGCATCGCATCCGCACGCGTTGTCCGGGCAGGCCGTGCGCGGCATCCTCGACGGTGAACGCCTCTTGCAACGACTCGCCCCGCAGTTGCAGGCCAAGTTCTTCGTCTACCTCACGGACCAACGCCGTTACTGGGTCCTCTCCCGGTTCGGGTTTGCCGCCGGGCAGGTAGAAGGCGTCGTTGCCCTTGGTGCGGACCACCAGGAGCCGCCCGTCGCGGATGCGTAGCCACCCCACCGACTCCAAGTTCTTGCCGGCTGGCGGGCGCTGGCCACTGCTGCGGCCGCCGTAGGGTTTGGTCGGTGCGGAGTGCCCGTGGCCGAGGATCGCTCGCAGGCCGTCCGCGAGGATCGCGTGAGCCTCGGGCGTGCGGACCGCGACGCGAAAGTAGTCCTGGTCCAAGCCCGGGAAGCTGTGTGCGGGACGGACGATGATCCCGGCGTCGGCGAGGTGGCTGACGGTCTCGCGGCCGCGCCCGACTGCTTGCAGCAGGACGAAGTTCGCCGCGGCCGGCCAGCTTCGCAGGCCTGGGAAGATGTTGAGTTGTCCCATCAGGTCCGCCCTGGCGGCGGCAACCTCGGCTGCTACCCGCGGTGGCGTCGTCCGGTCGCCAGCGCAGTACTGAAGCGCCGCCAGGGCGACGGTGTTGACACTCCACGGCTGCCGGTGACCCTCCATTTCCTCGATGAGGTCCGGGGGTGCCAGGCAGTAGCCGGCGCGAAGGCCGGCCAATCCCCACAGCTTGGTGATGCTGCGGATGACGACGAGACCGGGGATGTCCCGTCGCTCGGCCAGGCTCTGGTCTGAGCGTTGGGTGAGCTCGAGGAACGACTCGTCGACAACGAGGACACGTCCGGGCCGGGCGAGTTGGGCGATGTCCTCGCTACGGTCGAGGGTCCCGGTCGGGTTGTTGGGGTTGCCAAGCATGACGAGGTCTGCAGTGGCGGGCACTGCCGAGGGCTGCAGTCCCCAGTCGCTGTTGGACCGAAGGACGTGATCGACACCGATCCCGGATGCCTGCAGCGCGGCATCGGGTTCGGTGAAGCAGGGGTGGATGCACACCGCGTGCCGGGGCCGCAGTGTTCGGGCCAGCAGCCAGAACGCCTCGCAGGCGCCGTTGAGCGCGAGCACCTCCTGCCTCGGACGGTGGTGTCGGCCAGCGATCGCTGCGATGGCCGGCCCGGGGTCCGGGTAGGGCTGACTGGCTGCGAGCGCTGCATCGAGGGCGTCTTGCAGCGCCGGTGGTCGTGGTGTGGGCCAGATGTTGACGGCGAAGTCCAGCATCCCGGGCCGGGCGAGTTGGTCGCCGTGGAACCGGAACGCATCGCTTCTCATCGACGCCTCGCCGCCGCGGTCATGACAGCGAGGTCGACAACGAAGCCCACGGCTACGACCGCCCGGCTGACGGCGCGGGACAAGATGACCGCGCGCCGGAGATCAGCCGGTGCAGGGGCAGGCCCGTCGCCGAGGTGCGGCCGGTGCTCGACATGACTGGGGTAGCGGTTCGTTCCGCCGAGGGTCACATCCAAGGCGCCGGCGAACGCCGCCTCCATCCGTCCGGCGTTGGGGCTCGGATGGGCGCCGCCGTCGCGCCGCAGCACCCGCCAAGTCGTGCCCCGCCGGCCTCCTACGACGGGTGCAAGCGTGACGGCAAGTAGGGCACTGAGGCGGGCCGCCGGCCAGGTGAGGACATCGTCGAGTCGCGCCGAGGCCCAGCCGAAACGCTCGTACCGCGGGCTGCGGTGCCCGACCAGGGCGTCCAGAGTGTTGACCGCGCGGTAGGCGACCACGCCGGCGGGGCCGGTGATGGCTCCCCACAGCAATGCCCCGACAACGGCGTCGGGGGTGTTCTCGGCGACCGACTCGATAACGGCGCGGCACACCTCGGCCTCGCTGAGCCCCGTGGGGTCCCGGCCCACGAGGGTGGGCAGACGTTCGCGGGCAGTGCCGAGATCACCGACCAAGAGGAGCTGGCCGATGGCCTCGCCCTCACGTTCCAAAGAGCGGCCGCCCAGGGCGACCCAGGTCAGGCCCGCCATCAACGCGGTCCGCCCGGCCTGTGTGTGGCGCAGCATCCTGTCTAGAAAGGTCACGGCGGTGCACGGCATAGCCACGGCGAGTGCGGTGTAGACCGTCCCGGTCCGACGGCTCGGGGCCCACATCGCCCGCTCCATGGCCGTGGCAAGGGCCCCGAAGCCGGCGACGGGATGGCCACGGGTGGGGTCACCCCACCAGCGGTCGAGGAGGAACCCCAGCGCGAGGCCGAGCATCTTCGGCGACGGGGAGGGCAGATCTGCCAAGACCACAGCGCTCACGAGATGCCTCCCGCGGCGACGACCAGACCGCCGAGCAGGCTCAGCTCGACCGCGGCGCCGAGTACGTCCCCGGTGACGCCGCCGATCCGGCGTCGTGCGGCCAGACCGACAGCGAGGGTGAGAAGCAAGCCGGTCACCAGCATTGCAGCCACCGTCCAGCCAGCCGAGCCGACCCAGCCACCTGTCGCGGCCGCCAGAACGATGGCCACCCCGACGCCGACGGCGGCGCGCCGGTTCGTGAGCCCGTTCACGAGCGCATGTCCGGTGCCTGCAGTCCGGGCGTAACCGAGAAGACAGGCAAGCGGAAGCGGTGCGGCGCGCGACAGCGTGTACGCGGCCACGACCAGCACCGCGCCGGCACCGAACCCGGGACCGACGAGCGCGGCCAGGGTGGCCGTCTTGAGCAAGAGGTCGATACTGATCGCGGCGACGCCGTAGACGCCGACGTTGTGGTCGCGCATGATCGCCAGACTGTGGTCGCGGTCCCGGCCGGCGAGGCCATCGGCGCTGTCGGCGAGTCCGTCCAAATGCAGGGCGCCAGTCAACGCGATGTCGACGGACACCGCCAATACCGCAGCCACCAGCGTGGGCAGCCATAGCGCACTCGCGGCGGCCGTCCCAGCCACGGCGAGCCCGACGCCACCGCCGACCAGGGGGAAGTACACCGCGCCACGCACGACATAGGTTCCGCCCGCGTCCCCGCCCAACCACCGGCCGGGCACCGGGACCCGGGTCAGCAGAGCGACGGCCGCCCCGAGAGCGCGCAGCTCGGCCGCGGGCGTCTGCACCAACGGCGATGCCCGCCAACTGTTTGCGGTCCTACTCACCGCGCTGCTTCTCGGTCGGACAGGCCCGCGCTTTCGAAGGTGGCCATGTCGGACAGCACCGCGATCGCGGCCCTGATCAGCGGGATCGCCAGGGCGGCGCCGCTGCCCTCACCGAGCCGCAGTTGCAGGTCGAGCAGTGGGTCGAGTCCGAGGTCAGCGAGTTGCAGCGCATGGCCGGGTTCGGTGGATCGGTGGCCGGCGATCATGGCGTCCACGCTGTGCGGTGCCAGCCGCGCGGCGACCAGCGCGGCCGCGCCGGTGATGAACCCGTCGAGCACGACCGGGATCCGGCGGGCTGCGCAGCCGAGCATGACACCAGCCAGGGCGGCTATCTCGAGCCCGCCGAGTCGGGCGAGGACATCCATCGGTGTCCGCCCATGGTTCGAGTGTCGGGCCAAGATCCGCCCGACGGTGGCGATCTTGTGGGCGAGCTGGTCATCATCGAGTCCCGTGCCGCGCCCACAGACCCGCTCTGGTGCGACATTCAGGAGCGCCGCGGTGACCGCGCTGGCGGTCGTGGAGTTGGCAATGCCCATCTCCCCGACCGCCACCAGGTCCACGCCGTCGGCGGCCAGGTCGCCGGCGAGGTCGACGCCGATCCGCACCGCCTGCTGCGCCTGCGCGGTGGTCATCGCCGGGCCGTGGCTGGTGTCGGCGGTGCCGGCCCGTACCCGACGATCCAGCACCCCGGCCTTCGGGCCGGTTTCGCCCGGCGGCTGCAGCACGCCGATGTCAGCGACGAGCAGCCGCGCGCCGGCCTGCCGGGCGAGGACGCAGACCGCTGCGCCGCCGTCGGCGAAGGTTCGCAGCATCTGGGCGGTCACAGCCTGCGGGTACGCGCTGACGCCTTCGGCGGCGATGCCGTGATCGGCGGCGCAGACGACCACAGCAGGGGTCGGTGGGGGGAGGACAGCCGTGCCGCGGATGCCGGCGACGCGTACCGCGATGTCTTCGAGGCGCCCGAGGCTGGCCACCGGCTTCACCTTGCGGTCCAACTCGGCCGTCGCGGACACCCGGGCTTCGGCGTCGGCCGGCTCGATGGCGGCGATGGCAGTGGCCACGACGTGCTGGTCGGTCGCCGGGCCTAGCGGTTCGGAAGCCATCTGCTTGGGCGGCGACGGGTCAGCCATCGAAGGATCTCGTCGGTTGCAGGTCCAGGGTTCGGCCGGCGACCACGAGCAGGGCCTCCTGGGCATGGCTGGCCCAGATCGCATTCACCCGGCCGAGCCGGTCTCGGTAGGCCCGGCCCAGCGGGTGGTCTGGCACGATGCCCATGCCCACCTCGTTGCTCACGGCGATGACTGGGGCGTTTCGCTGCGCGGCGCGACGCGCAGCCGAGTCGGCCGCGGCCTCGATGTCGTCGTCGCCGCGTTCCATCAGGTTGGCCACCCACAAGGTGAGGCAGTCCACGATCACGGCTGCCTCGGCGGGCAGCTGCTCGATCGCATCGCCCAGGTCGCAGGGCACCCCCAGGGTCGACCAGGTCTCCGGTCGCTCCGCTTGGTGGCGGGCGATGCGATCAGCCATTTCGGAATCTCGGGCCTCGGCGGTGGCCACGAACACGACCGGCAGGCCGAGCGCTTCGGCGCGGCGCAGCGCGAGGGTGGACTTGCCGCTGCGGGCACCGCCGACCAGCAGGGTCAGGGTCATCGGGATCCTCAGAAGTCGATGCCGCGCTTGGCGCGTACGCCGGTGTCGAAGGCGTGTTTGACCTTGCGCATCTCGGTGACGGTGTCAGCCACTGCTACCAGCGATTCGGGCGCGTCGCGGCCGGTGGCGATGACGTTGACGTGTTCGGGCCGGTCGCGGATCGCCGTGGCGACGTCGTCGGAGGGGATCCAGCCCCAGTTCATCGGGTAAGTGATCTCGTCCAGGACCACGAGCTGGTGCTCCCCCGCAGTGATGGTCTCGGCAGCTAGGAGCCAGGCGGCCTCGGCGAGGGCGCGGCTGCGTTCGAGGTCGTCGCTGAGCCAGCTGAACCCGTCACCGGTGGCCGCCCAGTCGACGCCCAGCTGACGGGCGACGGCTTCCTCACCGACCTGCCATTTGCCCGACTTCATGAACTGGATGACCGACACCTGCCAGCCGCGGGCCACGCCTCGCATGACCACGCCGAAGGCCGCGGTGGACTTTCCCTTCCCGTGGCCGGTGTTCACCATGACCAGCGAGGCCTGCCGCCGAAGGGGTGGTTTCGGCGGGGTCTCACGCCGAGGCTGGGCCTTCGGGTCTGCGTCCGGTTCCCCGTTCGGGCGGTGATCGTTGTTGTCGGGGATGTCGCTCATGTTCGGATACCTGCCAGTTCCTCGATGTGGCTGATGTTCAGGTGGGCAACGACGGCGTCGGTGAGGTCGTCGATCACGTCATCCAAAGATCGGCCCGGTGCGCGTCCGAGGAGCGCCTGCACCAGGTGCGGGTTCTCCCAGAGGCCGTGCACTGTTAGGCCCAGCACAGAGCCGGCCTGCCAGCCTCGGTGCTCGGGGAGGACCACAGCGAGCTCATCGGTCAGCCTCGCGGCGGGCTGGGCCGGGATGCTCCGGGCGATGGGTTCGGTGCGGCCGTGGCGGATCTCGTAACCCTGCACCGGCTGCCCTGACAGCGCCCCCCACGGCCCATCCAGGTCGGCCGGAAACTGGGTGGACACCTCGGCGATGACCTTGTCGGCGCGGTAGGAGGTCTGCAGTGGAAGCAACCCGAGCCCGGTGGTGCCGCCGTCGCCGCCACCGTCATCACGCAGTTCCTGCCCGAGCATCTGCAGCCCGCCGCAGATCCCCAGCACCCGCCGCCCGGCCCGGGCCTGCCGGATGACTTCATCGCCCACACCGTTGGAACGCAGCCACTGCAGGTCGGCGGCCACGTGCTTGGACCCGGGCAGAACGACGAGATCGGCATCAGCGAGGGCCCCGACAGATTGAGCCCACCGCAATTGACAGACCTGTTCCAGCGGTTTGAATTCGTCCAGGTTCGAGGCGTAGGGGTAGCGCACCACGGGCACCACCGGCCTGTCCTGCCCGGGGTGTCTCACCGGTGCCGCAGCGCCGTCCTCGTCGGGCAGGTCGTGACTCAGCATCGGCACTACGCCTAGGAACGGGACCCCGGTCAGTTCGGTGAGCCGCTGCGGAGCGGGTGCCAGCAGCGAGGCATCCCCGCGAAATTGGTTCAGGATGAAACCCGCGATCTGTTCCCGGGCCGGCGGTTCCAGCAGTGCCCACGTGCCGTACAGGTGCGCGAAGGCACCGCCGCGATCGATGTCGGCGACCAGCAGCACCGGCGCATCGGCGATCTGCGCCGCGGCGGTGTTGGCTAGATCGATATCGGCCAGATTGATCTCGGCAGGACTACCCGCCCCCTCGATCACGACCAGGTCGGTGTCGGCCAGCAACCCGGTCAGAGCTCGTTCGACCACCGGCCGCAACCGTGGGCCGCGGCGACGCCACGGCAGCACGCTGAGTTCGGCATCGGCGACACCGTCCACGATCACCTGGCTGCGGGTGTCGCCCTCCGGTTTCACCAGAACGGGATTCATCGCAACGTTCGGAGTTGCCCTGGCCGCGCGGGCCTGCAACCACTGAGCCGTACCGATCTCCCCCCACTGACCGTCGCAACGGGCCGCGACGCGAGCGTTGTTGGACATGTTCTGCGCCTTGAACGGCGCCACCCTCAGTCCCTGACGAGCGAAGTGGCGGCACAACACCGTGACCAGCAAGCTCTTGCCCGCCCAGCTCGAGGTGCCCTGCACCATGATTGCGTTCATCGAGGCGACGCAGCCCGCGCCGGTAGGACGACCGGTGCCCCGTCGACGTTTTCCACCCGCACGCGGGCGCGGTAGTGGTGGGCGATGAGCGGCTCGAGCAGCACCTGGTCGGGGCGGCCGTGGGCGATCACCCGACCGCCGTCGATGAGCGCCAGCCGATCCGCGTACTGCCCGGCCAGTGTGAGGTCGTGCATCGCACCCAGCACGGTCAGGCCGCGTTCGGTCTGCAGGGTCGCAACGAGATCGAGCACATCCTGCTGCCGGCCGACATCCAACGACGTGGTCGGCTCGTCCAACAACAGCACCGGGGCCTGCTGGGCCAGCGCCCGCGCCAGCACCGCACGCTGGCGTTCGCCGCCGCTCATCGAGCCCAGCGCCCGGTCGGCCAACCCGAGCAATCCCAGCCGTGCCAACGCCTCCCGCACCACCTCGGCGTCCCGGGCGCCCGTCCGCCCGAGGAATCCCAGGTGCGCTGTCCGCCCCAGAAGCGTGTACTCACTGACCGTCATCTCCGGCGGCAACAAGGGGTCCTGCGGCACCAGTGCTAGCAGCCGGGCCCGTGCACGGGCGCCGAGAGTGGCCAGATCGACGCCGTCGACGCGGACGGTGCCGGCGTGGTCGACGAGGCCAGCGACCGCCCGCAGCAGCGTCGTCTTCCCAGCCCCGTTAGGGCCGATCAGCATGGTCCACGTGCCGACCGGAACGTGCAGGTCGACGTCGTCAACGACGCGGACACCGCCCAGGTCAACCGCGGCGGCCGCGATGTCGATCATGCAACTGGTCACGTGTCGCCCCCGCGGACACGACGCAGGACGACCGCGAGAAATGGCGCCCCCACGCAGGCGGTCACCACCCCGATCGGCAACTCCGCCGGAGACAGCACAGTACGGGCCAGTACATCGGCCAGGCACAGGAAACTCGCCCCGAACAGCATCGACAGCGGCAGCACCAGCCGGTAGTTCGCCCCGGCCATCAGGCGCACCACATGCGGGATCACGACCCCGACGAAACCGATCAGCCCGCTGACCGACACCGCGGCAGCAGTACCCAGCGTGGCCACGGCAACAACGATCAGCCTGACCCGGGTGACACTCACGCCGAGGCTGGTGGCTTCGTCGTCCCCGACCCGCAGCACGTCGAGCACCTTGCGGTGGGCCAGGAGCACGATCAGGCTCCCGATCACGTACGGGGCGATCAGGGTGACGTCGGACCAGCCCGACGTCGAGAGCCGGCCCAACAGCCAGGCATAGACCGGGCGCACGCTCTCGGAGTTCTGCTGCAGCACGAAAGTCTGGACCGCACTCAGAAAGGCCGCCACCGCCACCCCGGCCAGGATCAGGCTGGTGGTGTTCCGGCCTCCCGCGACGGACCGCCCCAGCGCGTAGGCCGCGATCACCGCGACCACCGCACCGCCGAAGGCTGCGATGGGCAGCCACTGCGTGCTTGCCCCGATGTAGGCGATCGCCGCCGTGGCGCCCAAGCCGGCACCGGCCGCCACCCCCAGCAGGTACGGGTCGGCCAGCGGGTTGCGGAACACCGCCTGATACGAGCCGCCCGCGACCGCGAGGATCGCGCCCACCAACGCGCCCAGAGCCACCCGCGGCGCCCTCAGCTCCCACACCACCGTCGCATCCAGCTGCGACATCGACGTCCCGAGGCCCAGCCAGGGCAGCCGCCCCAGCAGGTCCGAGCCGATGGCGGCCGGCGAGATCCCGGCCGGCCCCAGGGCCAACCCCGCCAACACCGCGGCGATGAGCGCCGTGAACCCGGCCAGCATCCACCGCCACGGGACGCCCCTCGAGGCAACGGGCGCGCCCGAGTCCGGCTGGGTAGTCGGCGCTGCCGTCGCCTTGGGTGATGTCGCGTCGACACGGCTGGACGCGCCGTTCACGCGCTGGCGGTTCGGATCGCTTCCACCACAGCCTCCACGAACAACGGGATACGTGGCCCCCACCGGGAGGCGATGTCCTCGTCCACGACAACGACCGCGCCGCTGCGCACGGCCGAGATCACATCCCAGCCCGGGCGCGCCGCCGCGACTTCCGGCGTGACCCCGCAGCACTCCCCGTCGGCGAGGATCACCAGATCCGGGTCGGCAGAGATCAGGTACTCCGCCGACAGCTGCGGGTACTCCGTCCCTGCCGCCTGCGCCGCTGCATCGGCAACATTCACCAAGCCGAGCTCCGCGTAGACCTGCCCGATGAACGTGTCCGAACTCGCCGTGAAAAGATCCGGCCCCAGCTCGTGGAACACGCTGAGCTCCGGCCCGTCCGGCACCGACGCCACCAGCTCCTCGATGTCGGCCCGCATCCCGTCAACGACGTCCTGCGCCTGCTCGACGTGCCCGGTCGCAGCACCGATGTCCAGAATCTGGTCATAGGCCTCCTCGAAGGTCGCCGCAGACGGCTCCGCAAGGACCGGGACGCCGGCCGCTTCCAATCCCTCACTCACATCGGTGGGGCTGTCATCGGAGACCACCACCAGATCCGGTCGAAAGCCGATGATCGCCTCAAGATTCGGCTGATACCCCGACAAGTCCGTCACCGGCGCCTGCTCCGGGTAATCAGACTGGTCATCGGCTGCCGCCACCTGGTCGCCCGCCCCGACCGCGAACAGCGACTCAGTCGCCGTCGGTGACAACGACACGATCCGCACCGGCTCCGCGGGGATCGTCACCGTCCCATTGCCGGCCTCAACCTCGACCGGGAACTCCGTACCCGCGCCGGAGCCGCTTTCCGGCCGCTCAGCGCCCGAACTGGGATCGCTTCCACAACTCGACAGGGCCAGTACCGCGGACACGGCGAGCACCCCGGCTCGTAACCGATGTGTGCACAACATAAGAAACCTCCGCATGAAGCGGAGGAGGTTAGCTCGGCGGACATGCCGCACGAACCACCCTTCCTCCGAGGGCAGATCCGTCGACACGGGATCAGGCGACCTGGCTAACCCCTTGCGGGGCATCACAGTTGCGGGACAGCGCCGGAATCACACCGGACTTCGCTGGACACCATGTCAGCCGGAGACGAACTCCGGCTGCGGACCACAATACGACACCGAACGCCTGCTGAGGCAAGCAGCGGGTCGGCGGCGCTGCGTTCGATTGCACTTCTTTCGACGCAGAACTCGTTACCCTCCGGATCGTCGAGCACGGCCCAGCCGGTTTCATCGGGGTTTGCGCCGATCGTCGATCAGGCTCGCACCGAGTTCCAACAACCGACTGACTTCCTCGTCGCGGGTCCGGTCGGTCGGCCGCAGATCGAGATGGACCCGGTTCTTGACGGTCTTGTCGTCCGGCCGCGATGAAGAGCAGGTACGCGAGCGGACTGGCGGAGCCCGACGAGGCTCGTTGGCTGGGGTAAGACAAGACCCGTCGGGTGAGACCAGCAGTGCCTCGGGATCATCGGGTGCGTTTTCCCTCGTCGGGATGTTCGGTCCAACCGGTCAGTTCGGCCCAGAACATCGCACGGCGGTACGGGTCGGCGCAGTCGATGTTGATGTGTGAATGACTGATGCATAAGGGGGACAGCCTGATGCCTGCCGCGTCACCCGTCGCCCCGATTTCGGGCCAGATAACGGGCGCGAGACCATGGCCCAGACGGAGGGCCATTTCGCGGTCCGCGATCGGGGTAGGAGTGAGGAGCCAGCCGTTGCTGTACGTGATGTCCCGGTTCGTCCTCAAGCCCCTGTTCTGGCTCATCTTCAGGCCGCGGGTGACCGGTCGGGAGAACGTACCCGCCACTGGTGCGGTCATTCTGGCCAGCAATCACCTGTCCTTCATCGACAGCATCGTGATCCCGTTGGTCTCCCCGCGCAAGGTCGCCATGCTGGCCAAGGCGGAGTACTGGCGAGGCAAGGGCATCAAGGGCTGGTGGACCCGCACCCTGTTCTCGACGCTCGGGGCACAGCCGGTCGAGCGGGACACCCACCGCGCCGCCCAGGCCGCCCTGGACACCGCCATGTCCGTTCTCAGCGAGGGGGATGCCTTCGCCATCTACCCGGAGGGGACCCGCTCCAGGGACGGCAAGCTCGCCCGGGGCAAGACCGGCGTCGCGTGGCTGGCGCTGACCGCCGGCTGTCCGATCGTCCCGGTGGCGGTCACCGGAACTGACCGGATAATGCCGATCGGATCCCGTGGCCTGCGACCCCATCGGGCCACCGTCACCTTCGGAAAGCCGCTGCGATTCCCGCAGTACGCGGGACAAGCTGCCAAGGGCAAGCCGCGCCGAGAGGTGACCGACGCGGTGATGCACGAGATTGCGGAACTGTCCGGCCAGCAGAAGGCCGGCTGGGGGGACGCCGGCCCGTGACCGGCGGCCCGCTCTTCCCGCTCGGACTTCGGCTCGGTGGCCGCCGGTGTGTGGTCGTGGGTGGTGGAGAGTTCGCCCATCGGCGGGTGAACGCCCTGCTGGATGCGGGAGCGTACGTACGGATGATCAGCCCCGAGGCGACCCCCGCCCTGGAGGCTCTGGCATCCGCCGGCTTAGTCGGCTGGGAGCGCCGGCGGTACGTGCAGGGCGATCTGGCGCAAGCCTGGTACGCCGTGGCAGCGACCGAGGACCCGGACATCGATGCGGCTGTAGCCGCCGACGCCGAAGCAGCGCAGGTGTTCTGCACCCGCGGGGATGACCCGGCCGCCAGCACCGCTGCGCTACCGGCCATCGGTCGGCATGGTGGGCACACGATCGGTGTACACAGCGAGAGTGCGCAGCCTCGCCCGGCTACTGCCCTGCGAGATCGCATCGTCGCTGCACTGTTGGATGGCAGCATCGCTAGCGAGCCGACCGCAGCCGCCGGCATTGCCCTGGTCGGCGGCGGCCCGGGCGATCCGGGCCTGTTGACGCTGCGTGGCCGCCAGCTACTCGGTGCGGCCGATGTCGTGATCGCTGATCATCTTGCGCCGCAATCCTTTCTGGCCTCGCTCGCCGAGGGCGTGTTGGTCATCGATGCGAGCAAGCTGCCGAACGGCCGGTCGATGGCCCAGCAGCAAATCAATGACCTGCTGGTCGAGCACGGACGGGCCGGGCGCCGGGTGGTCCGGCTCAAGGGCGGCGACCCGTTCGTCTTCGGCCGCGGGATGGAAGAAGTCCAGGCCTGCGCGGAGGCGGGTCTGCCGGTCGAAGTAGTCCCGGGCGTGAGCAGCGCGGTGGCCGTCGCGGCGATGGCCGGAATCCCGGTCACCCATCGAGGCCTGGCCCACGAGTTCGTCGTGGTCTCCGGCCACCTCGCGCCGGGCGACCCGGAGTCGCTGGTCGACTGGTCGGCGTTGGGCCGCCTGCGCGGCACGATCGTCGTCCTGATGGGCGTACGGAACGCCGGCGCGATCGCCGCGGCGCTGATTGAGCACGGCCGACTGCCGGACACGCCGGCTGCGGCCATCTGCAATGGCGGGTTAACCGGCGAGCGGGTGCTCACGATGCGGTTGGCCGACATCGGCGCGGTGGTGACCGACGAGGACGTCCGCCCGCCGGCAGTGCTGGTCATCGGCGAGGTCGCCGCCTTTGCTGCTGTCGACCCGACCCGTGCCGAGCCGACACCGGCCCATCCCGGCAGTGGCGCAGGACGTGCGGTGGTGCAGACATGAGCGCCGGAGCGGGAGCTTCGCCGTACCCGATCTACCCGGTGGGACTGCGGCTGGGCGGTCGCCGGGTCGTGGTCGTCGGTGGAGGTCCGGTCGGTGAGCGCCGGGTACGAGGGCTGCTGGTCGCCGGCGCAGACGTGGTCGTGCTCAGCTCATCGCTGACCGCGGCGCTGCGCGAACTCGTCGACGATGGGCGGCTGACCTGGTGGGAACGCCGGTACACAGCCGGCGATCTCAGCACCGCGTGGTACGCGATCGCGGCCACGCCCACCCCGGAAGTCAATGCGGCGATCATGGCCGAGGCCGACCGGCGCAAGATCTTCTGCGTACGTGCCGATGACGCTTCGGGGTCCTCGGCCTGGACGCTGGCGGCGGGCCAGCACGGCGATCTCACCGTCGCGGTCTCCGGCGGCGGCGATCCGCGTCGGGCGGCTGCTGCCCGGGACGCGATCGTTGCCGGGCTGGCTGACGGCACCCTCCCCGACCGGCCGTACCGCGCCTGCGAGAAGTAGTCGATGTCAGCCCGGATGCACCTTTGCCTATCTGGTGTCGCGACACGCCGCGGTCGGTGTAGGCGTGTCTCCGCATCAGGTAGGCAAAGCGGGGTCCGCTGGTGCGACTGACCGAGGACGAGTGCCGGGCCCGGTTCGCCGCGGAACGGGTCGCGCACCTGGCCACCATCGCCGAAGACGGGTCACCGCGGCTCGTGCCGATCACCTTCGCCGTCGTCGGTGTCCTCGGCGCGTCCGAGGTCATCTTCTCGGCCGTGGACCACAAACCGAAGTCGACCGCCGACCTGGCCCGGATGCGCCGGATCGAGCGCGAACCGCGGGTCTGCCTGCTCGCCGATCACTACACCGAGGACTGGGCGCAATTGTGGTGGGTACGAGCCGACGCGTACGCCAACGTGCTGACCGAAGGTGCCGAGCGCGAAACGGGAATCATGTTCCTCCGCAGAAAGTACGAGCAGTACGGCCTCCAGCCCCCCGGAAAAGCAGTGATTCGGTTCGTCGTCCAGGAGTGGTCCGGATGGACAGCAAGCGCGGAGCCGAGGACGTAGCCGCTTGCGCGCATGATCGAGGGTGTTCCGGGGCACGGAGCGGCATGAGCATCTCGACGGCGCTGGACCGGATAGCCGATACCGGTCGGCTGGACGCATTCATCGCCCCGCTGCGCAACCTGGTCAACCGGCTGTTGCGCCCACAGGCAGTCAAGGACGTGCTGCATGGCGTGTGGCTCGGGCATCCGGTCCATCCGCCGTTGGCCCAGGTGCCGATCGGAGCCTGGATGTCCGCGGGACTGCTCGATGTGCTGCCCGGCCATCGCAAGGAAGCCCAGCTGCTGATCGCCACCGGCATCGCAGCGGCAGTTCCGACCGCGATGGCCGGAGCGGCCGACTGGTCGGAGTCCGACGTCGGTCAGCAAAGGGTTGGCATCGTGCACGCACTCATGAACACGACAGCCCTGGCGCTCTACGTCGGCTCGCTCAGCGCTCGGACCCGAGGTAACCATGGAAGAGGACGCCTACTGGCCTACGCCGGACTGGGCGTGGCGACGGTTTCGGCCGGGATCGGCGGGCATCTGGCCTATCACCAAGCCGCCGGGGCCTCACACGCCTCGACCGCCGCGCGCGCGGTGAGCCAGGACTGGATAGACCTGGGTCTGCTGGACGACCTCCCCGAGGGGCAACCGGTGCTACGCGTGAGCACGGACAGCGACGACCGGCCCGCGCCGCTGTGCGTGCTGCGGCGCGGCGACCAGGCACAGGTTCTGGTTGACGTGTGCTCGCATCTGGGCGGGCCGTTGCACAGCGGGGAACTCATCGAGGTCGCAGGCAAGGATTGCCTGGTCTGTCCCTGGCACGGCAGCACGTTCGCAGTTGCTGACGGTCATGTCGTACGGGGCCCGGCAGTGGCGTCGGCAACCGTGTTGTCCACTCGGGTCAGCGAGGGGCGGCTGCAGGCGCGGCTGCCCGAACGGCACCTCAACTAACCGCGGATGGCCGAACATCTGGTGGACAGCGTGCTGCTGGACGTCGACGGCACACTGATCGACTCCGCCTACTTTCATGCGCTGGCCTGGCGTCGCGCGTTCGCCCAGCATGTGTCGGGCAGATCCCAAGACCGTCAGCGGGCAACTCCCATGACCGCTAGCAGGCAGCTACATGGCCGTCTCCGGGCAGCCTCCCGTGGCCGCCGACACCTGACCCCCGTTTGCCCCTGCTTATGGCACATATATGGCACAGCAGGACGGCGAACCTGATGCTGTTGTCGCTGCTCAGGAGTAGTGGGTAGCGGCCTGGAGGGTGACAAGATCGTCGCTGGGGACGACGCCCTAAGGGCGGTGATCGAGGGCAGGTGGGGGGCATGACTGCCTCCGGTCGTGCATCACGGCTCTCGGCGATCGCGAAGCCGGACACCGAACCGTGACCGACGACGCAGACCTGGTCTCCGATCCGCGGCGGGCTGACGTTGGACACGAGCGCGATCACGTCGGTCCCCGAGGGCAGGTGAGCAGCACCAGCGCATAGCCCCCGTTAAAGTCCGACCGGGTCACTTTGGCGGGGCGGCCGCCGTCGGCGCTGTGGAGGCTCACTTGCTCCGGACGGACAAGAACCTGCGCCGACCCGACCGGAGGGTCTCCTTGGGGTTCGAGCTGGCCCAGTTCGGTGATCGCAAGCGAGCCCTCGATCCGTTCGGGAAACAGCGCCACCACCCACTGCACGACCGATCTCGGCCGTGGCCGGGCGGCGATAGATACTCCTCGGGAGTGTCCACCTGTGCAAATCGTCCGGCGTGCATGATGCCGACACGATCCTCAACAGCAGCGCCTCGTCCTGGTCGTGGGTCGCCGCTCGGTCGCGGTAAGCACCGGATTCCTGCAGCTGCTCTATTCAGGTCGGCTCACCCAGGACCAGGCCGTGGCGGTTGGGGCACACGAGGTCGGTCATCACCTGACCGGCGGCGCCAGGTACGCCCTCACGATTGTCCCTATCCGCCGGCGACGGCGCGTGGAATCGGTATCCAATCCGTACGGCTGTCCGCTCAAGGCCGGGCCGCGATATCGACACCTTCCTCAAGGCGTCCCGGCAGTCCGGTGGCTTACCCAGACCAGCGCGGTGGTCGGCCGCCTGGCGGGCCGTTGTCGTCAGGTCAGCCGGCTGCGCAGGACGTCAACGCCGTCGCCGTGAAGCTGCTCGAGAGCGGCTAGCCGTCCGCTGAGAGCACTGAGCATTGCCCCAGCCGGGCCCGACGCATCCATGCCATCACCGGACTGCCACTGTGCATCCGTGGTCTGGAGGTGCAAGCCGGCAAGGCGATCAGCCGGCACAGGGTGTTTGCCGCGGGTGATGTCGTCCAGGACCATCCGTGCTGATGACGTTCCGAGAGCGGTGTCGATCCGCAACGGGCCGCGGACGTCGTGCGCGTGGATAGCCAGGTGCGACAACGGTGCGAGCGGCCCTGCACCAGGAACCTTGAATCCACCGGCTGTAGTTGCCGCCAGGGCATGCCGCAGCTCGTCCGGGGTGCGCCTGTCCTTCTTGGCCCAGTTCAGCGCGAGCCGGTCGAAGTTGAAGCGGGCCCTCAGCATGCGGCCGAGGAAGGCTGCTCCGCCTAGGTCGTAGGGCATCAGCAGGTGGGCCACGACGTCCCTCACGCTCCAGCCTTCGCACAAGCTTGCGACGGCCCACTTGGGTCGTTCGAGGCGTGCCAGGTCCTGCACGAGGCTGTCGCGCTCCTGCACGTAGGCTGCGTCAACGTCTTGCGCCATGGAACTCCAAAGGTCTGCGAGGTTGGTGTCATGGACGTGCTGACTTGAATCTCAAAACTGATCACGGTGCGGCAACTCACTTTGACCAGGTTCCTGCTGACTCTGGCTGGAGTCGAGCCGGGGAGGGATCGGGTGGGTGCTGATCGTGATGAGTAGATGCGGCGCGGGCGGCGCGCCTGTGGTGCCGGTCAGGGTGTGAGTAGTTGGGTCAGGTTGACGACGTTGCCGTCACAGTCAGTGGTGTGGGCGACGCGCTGGCCCCAGGGCATGTCGTTCGGGCCTCCGGTGACTTTGCCGCCGGCCGCCGTGACTCGCGGGAGCATGGCGTCGACATCATCCACTTCGACGCTCAGCAGGACGCGTTGCGGCACATCTGGGCCCGCGCCGGTGTCGTCGGCGACGATGCCAAGCGCGCTGGTGCCAATCCGGAGGCCGAGGTAGAAGGGCGGTCCTTCGGCTGGGACGCGGGTGGTCTCGGTGGCGCCGAAGAGTTCGGCGTAGAAGCGGGTGAGCCGGTTGAGGTTGCCGGTGAGCAGGACTGGTTGGACGACGTTCATTCCTTCTCCTTATTGTCGGGTTTGCGCGGGTGCCTTGACGTGCTCGAGGCCGGCGGCCGCCAGTAGGGCGGCGACAAGCAGCATGCCGCAGCAACCCGGAATCCGGCGGCGTAGCCGTGGGTGACGGCGGGATCGAGGTGCTGCGCGAGCTGCTGTGTGGCGTTCTGTACGGCGGCGCCGAGGCTGGAGTCTTGCTCGGTGACCTGGTGGTGACTATGGCGGGGAAGGTGAGGCCGCAGCCGAAGCCGAGGATGAGCATGCCAGGCAGGACTCCAGTGAGGTAGTGCGTTTGAGGGCTGATTTGGCCGCTGAGGAGGAGTCCGCATGCGGTGGCGGCGAAGCCCGCTGTGAGGATCGTGCGGACGCCGAGTTTCGGCATCAAGGCGCTGCTCGCGCCGATGCCGATGCCGAGCGCGGTGGTGGCAGACGGATCAGTCATGATCTTTGTTCTCCTTCTCGTCTGACCGACGAACTAGATGAAGGCAGACGGACAGGTCAGGCTGCGTCGGTCGCCGATCGGAGCAGTGGTCGGCCATATTGACAGCAGAGGACTGTCGTGTCCGGTCTACTGAAGGGGCCGGCTGGTGATCGCGTTGAGGCGCCGGTGCAGGTGGCGTCGTTCGGGTTCGGTGGTTGTTCGTTCGACGGCGAGGCGGTAGGCGGCCGCTGCGTCGTTCCACCTCTCGAGGCGGGTGAGCAGTTCCGCGCGGGTCGCGTGCAGAAGATGGTGCCTTTGGAGCGGGCCGTCCGCAAGTGCATCGATCAGCGGCAGAGCGACGCCTGCGCCGTCGGCCATGGCGACCGCGACGGCCCGGTTGAGCCGGACGAACGGCGTGGGGGTCATGGTGAGCAGCTGGTCGTAGAGGCCGACGATCTGCCGCCAGTCCGTTTCGGCTGCGGTTGGCGCGGTCGCGTGACAGGCCGCGATGGCGGCCTGCACCTGGTACGGCCCGGGTTGGCGTCGTCGCAGGGCGCGCTGGAGCAGCTCGGCCCCCTCCGCGATCAGGTCGTGGTCCCACTGCGCGCGGTCCTGCGCATTCAGCAGGACGAGGTCGCCGGCGGTGTCGACGCGGGTGCGGCGGCGGGCGTCGTGCAGGAGCATCAACGCAAGCAGTCCCAGAGCCTCGGGCTCGTCCGGCATCAGGTCCGCGAGGGAGCGGGCGAGTCGGATCCCCTCCCGCGTCAGGTCCTCCCGGAGCAGCCGGTCCCCTTCAGAGGCGGCATACCGGCTCTTCAACTTTGAGCGGGCAGTGATCTTGAAGCCGCTGTTGCTGCCCGGTGGTTCCGGGTGCAGTGGAACCGTATCCGGCGATGGCTGTTGGCGGTGTTGCGGAATCCGCAGGCCGAGCGTTTCACCTGTTTCAGGAGCCGGTTGATGCCTTCGGTGCGGGCGTTGGTGATGCCGGTGTCGATGAACGCCTCGATCGCCGGCCACCAGGTCTCCACGGTGCTGGCCAGGGTGTTCAGCTCGTCGAGGTCGGCGTGGGCGCACCAGTGGTAGAAGTCGTAGAGCCGCTGGGCGATTTGATCACGGCCGGCACCGGTGCGGGCTAGGGCGAGGACCTTGCGCAGCTCTTCTTTGGCGATCCAGGCGGTGAGGATCTGCGCCGACGGGTCTGAGTCGACCAGGGAGTTCCACATCGTGGTGAATGCCTTGTCCGACAGGCGTTCTCGGGCCGTCAGGAGCCGGCGGCGATTGGCCCACGCGGGGTCGATCTTGCGCCCCCGGCGGCCTTTCTGCTCCCAGATCACTCGCCGGCGGACCTTGGTCACCGCGTCGTTGGCGAGCTTGACGATATGGAAGTGGTCCACGACAAGCCGGGCATTGGGTAGCAGCCCGGGGGTGGTGACCGCCTTGGCATAGACCGCGGCCGGATCGATCGCCACGAAGCGGATCGCCTCCCGGAAGGCCGGACTGCGCTGCTCGAGCCAGGACACCAC
>JBPCPI010000179.1:0-4250 GCA_050999295.1 Geodermatophilaceae bacterium
GCATGGTGTCCTCGGCCCTCTATCGCTACTTCCCCAGCCGCGACGAACTGCTCACCGCGCTGATCCTCGAGGCGTACGGCTCGTTGGCCGACGCTGGCGCCGCCGCGCAGGCACGGGTCAGCCATACCGACTACCGCCGGCGCTGGCTGGTGACCTGGCGGGCGGTGCGCCGATGGGCGGTCGCGCACCCGCACGAGTACGCACTGATCTACGGCTCGCCGGTCCCGGGATATCTGGCACCGCAGGAGACCGTCGAGCCCGCGGCCCGAGTGATGCTCCTGTTCGTCGACGTCGTACGGGACGCTGCGGCTGCCGAGGCGATCGCGACGGTGCCCGACGGCGGGCGTGTCCCGGGCGCGTCCATGTCCGCTCGGTTGGAGTCCCAATTGCGCGCCGTGACGGTCGAATTCGCGGCGGGAGTGCCCGAAGACGTTCTGGCCCGCGCGTTCTACGGATTCAGCCAACTCCTCGGCATGATCAGCCTGGAGCTGTACGGCCACTTCGTCGGCAGCCTCGATCCCACCGAACCGTTCTTCGACTACGCGGTGGACCTGACCGCCGACCTGATCGGCCTGCCCGACTAGCCGTCCAGCGATCTCGGTTGGGAACGCGGAGCCCGGCGGCAACGTCGGAGCTGTGATGAGCACTGGATCGCACCCCTATTCGGCGGAATGATGTCCGCGACAGACGCTCAGTGGTTCAAGGCGATCTTCCTCACAGCACAGCTGCCCACTCGGTCTGAACAGATCTCCACCCTGGAGGTCATCGCCACGGAACTCGAGGCCGTCGCCAACCCGTCTATGCAAGCTGAGGCGTTGCACGTTCTGGTTGACGCGTGTGCGGCCAACGGTGAGTTAGTACGTGCGCACGAACCGCTCGGCAGGCTGCTCCAGATCTACGCCGATGACCCCTACATCATCCGATTTTTCGGGGAGCCGATCGTCACGATCAAGCGATTGGCCTGGAGAGCCTGCAGATTTCCCGAAGTCCCGCGGACGCAGGTCCTCGAGACGATCAAGCACTTGGAGCAGTGGTGCGCCGCCGAGGACGCTGGCATGAACTCGGTATATGGCGCGCACCTGGATTGGGCCGTGCATCGTGGGGACTCGCTCGCTGCGGCGGAGTTCCACGCCCTCCAGACAGCCGCACCAACAACGGGCCACAGCTCGGATGACTGCCTCGCGTGCCTGGCTGGGTCCTGGGCGGACTATCAGGCGGGCCTGGGTCAAGATGAGGAGGCCGTGCGGCTCTTCGAGGCGGCGTTCAGCCAGGATCAGGACTGCACCGAGCACCTCAAGCGCGGACTAAGTGTATCGCTGCTGCCGCTGGTTCGGCTGGTTCGGCTCGGTGAGGCGCGGGACGCGCACGTGAAGGGCTTCGGGATGGTCCGCGGAGACATCTTCCACCAGAACGCCATCGCCGGCCACCTGGAGTTCTTGGCCAGAACGGGAAACGAGGCCCGAGGCTTGAGTCTGCTCCGCTCCCACGCGGCCATGCTGAGCGCTGCGGAGACCCCGCTCGACCGAATGAACTTCTTGGCCAGCGCCGCTCTGCTCCTTGGCCGAGTCATGACCGTGGCCGGTTCCGAAACGCCCGTACCCGGTCCGCTCGGCCGCACCACGGCCGGACTGGTCACCCGGTATGCACGCAGCGAGGCACTGACCCTGGCAGCCGCCTTTGACGCGCGCAACGGAACCGACCACCAGACCACTCGGGTGCACAAAGTGATGGATGCCGAGCCGCTAGTCGCCCAACTGAGATTGGGCCTGGGGGAACCCCTACGCCGGACGACCGCTCGCGTGCATCGAGTCTTGCCGGGCGAGGCCGTTCGGCACACGACAGTCGCCGCGGCGCTCGAAGCCGTGCTGTGGGCCGAGGATGCCGGCGACGACATCCGGGCCGCCACAGCCCGGTGCGATCTGGCGACGGCGTACGCGAAGCTCGACCGTGGCCACGAAGCGGCTGAGTTCTACCGGGCGACGCTGGAGTCTGTCGCGGACGACCAGCAGATCGGCCTTTGCCTGAGGACTGCGATCGGTCTCGTCGCGGTCTCGCTCGAAACGGGGGACCTTGCCACGGCGGCCTGCTACAACATGCACGCCAGCCGCCTCCTAGAAGCATCCGGCCAACCCTCCGGTGCGGCCAGCCGCGCAGCCGACGCCGGAGCCCTGTTCGACGAGGCCGAGGAGTATCGACAGGCGGCGCAGGCGCATCGTCGGTCGGCCGCGCTGTTCGTCGGCATGGACGAGATCATGGACGCCCAGCGCCAGCAGTACATGGCCGTCCATGCCCTGAGAAACGCCCGCCAGTGCGAGGAAGCGATTGCCGCGCTGGACGAGGCGGCAGCGATGGTTAGTGGCCTTGAGAAGTCGGATGCGGCAGCCGTCTGGACCGATGGCGATCCTGGTCGTGAGCCCAATGAAACTGATCCCTCGTGGCATCGTGCGCAGCGCTCACTCCTGACTGCTCTAACCCTCCGGGATTGCGCGCGTGCGCCCGAGGCGCTGGCTCATGCGCAGGCAGCCGAAGCCGGCTTCGTTTCGTACGGCATCACGATGACGCCGCCTATGCGGCAATGCTGGCCGCTCAAGTCTTAGTCGCCATGGGCGATCGCAGGCCTGCGATCGAGGCGGCCCGGCGAGCGACCGAACTCGCGGAGAGTGATGAGGCGCGTACGGACGCGAACGGAATCGTGCGTGGGATGGGCGGGAGCAGCCCGTAGGGCCTTCGGCAGGGGACTCCGATTGGGCCCATCCGAACATTCGGTCGGTCTAATGTCATCCGGATGACCGCGCCGCGCCGTGCCAAAGCGGGTCAGCGGCGGCCCTACGACGCCGAGTCGCTACTCGCCGTAGCCGTCGGCGTTTTCAACACCCGCGGGTACGACGGCACGACCATGGAGCATCTCGCGGCCGCGGCGGGAATCAGCAAGTCCTCCATCTACCACCACGTGGCCGGCAAGGAAGATCTTCTCCAACGGGCCCTGGATCGAGCCTTGACTGCGCTATTTGGAGTGCTCGATGAGATTGACGCTGAGGCCGCTGCGCTCGACCAGCTAGCCGGCGTCGTACGTCGTTGTGTCGAGCTCCTCATGCGTGAGTTGCCGTACGTCACCCTGCTCCTGCGGGTACGAGGCAACTCGCGGGTGGAACGTGCTGCGCTGCAACGCCGACGGGATTTTGACGCAAAGGTCGTCGATCTGATGAGCCGCGCCCTTGACGAGGGAACCGTGGCTAGTGGACTGGATCCGGCGCTGACGACGAAACTGATCTTCGGGTTGGTCAACTCCGTGAGTGAGTGGTACCGGCCCGAGCGGGGCATGGACTCCTCGGATATCCCGGAAGCCGTTGTGGCCATTGTCGTGCGGGGGCTCGCGCCGCCCGTCTCCGCCCCCGTTTAGGAGGATCGCTTGATGTTCGACCCGGTCGCAGAGTCGATGCCGGTCGAGGAGCGCCGCGCCCAGCAGACGCAACGATTGCGATCGCAGGTCGCCAGGCTGCGGGAGGTCAATGACTTCTACGAGCGGCAACTGGCCGATGTCGATGCTGACGTGAGCATCGATGAACTGGGCTCGATCCCGACGATCAGCAAGCCGGACCTCTGGGAGCAGTACCCGCTCAAAGCCGTGGCCGTCCCGCGCTCGGAGCTGCGTCGGATCCACGCGACCAGCGGGACCAGCGGCCGCCCGACGATCGTGGCCTATACCGAGAACGATCTCGACATCTTCCGGCAGGTCAATGCCCGCGTGCTGGCCGGTGCTGGCGCGGGACCCGGAACGATGGTGCACAACGGGTACGGGTACGGGCTGTTCACCGGCGGTCTGGGACTACACGGTGGCGCAGAGGCGTTGGGCGCCAACGTCGTACCGATCTCCGGCGGGCAGACGGCGCGGCAGGTGCAACTGATCATGGATCTCGAACCGGAGATCCTGGTCTGTACCCCGTCCTACGCCGCGACGATCGCCGATGCCCTTGCCGCCCTTGGTGTTGCGCCGGACGAGAACCCGCTCAAGGCCGGGATCTTCGGCGCGGAGCCGTGGAGTGAGTCCATGCGGACGCAACTCTCGGCACGGCTCGGGCTGACCGCGTTGGACATCTACGGGCTGTGCGAGGTCGTGGGCCCGGGAGTCGCGTTCGAGACCGCCGAATCCGAGCACAAGCTGTACGTGAACGAGGACCACTTCTACGTCGAGTGCATCGATCCGGACAGCGGCCGCGAGGTGGCCGACGGCGAGGTCGGCGAGTTGATCT
>JBPCPI010000244.1:0-4901 GCA_050999295.1 Geodermatophilaceae bacterium
GAGAAAAAAAAGGAACAACGCCCGTGGCTCGTTTCTGTGCATCTTCCTGGGGCGTGCGGCTGTCTCTTCCTTGCCCCCCCCCGCCGCGCGTGTTCGGCGCCCTGAGCGGCCGGACGAGTCTGACTCAGGCGGACTGCGCAGTGGAAACTCCGAGCTCGTCAAGAAGGGAACGCACCCGGCGTTCGATCTCGTCGCGCACCGGGCGTACTGCAGCAACATCGAGTCCGGCCGGAGCATCGAGGACCCACTCCTCGTAGCGCATGCCGGGAAGATCGGGCACGCGTCGACCCGCTGGTCGACCCGCTGATTGACAAATTATCCACGTTCCTCCACTTGGGGCGGATTCGGCATGGTGAGTTCGGCGGCCAGCGCCGGAGGGTCGGGGTAGAGCAACCTGATGAGTGCGTAGCCGACCGCCCCGCCGACCAGCTGCATCAGCACGAAGATCGGCACCGAGGCAGGGGCGATGCCGGCGAAGGTGTCAGAGAACATGCGGGCGGTTGTGACGGCGGGGTTGGCAAAGCTGGTGGAGCTGGTGAACCAGTAGGCAGCGGTGATGTAGCCGCCGACGGCGTAGGCGACCCGGTTGGGCCGGCCGGAGCGGACGGTGCCGAAGATGACCAGGAGCAAGCCGAGGGTCGCTACGACCTCCCCGAGCCACAGCCCACCGCCTGTGCGGTCCTGGGTCGAGATCGACACTGCTGCCTGATCGAACATCAGATTCGCCAGCACCGCGCCGATGACTCCGCCGACCAGCTGGGCAGCGATGAGCGCGGCGGCCTGTGCGGTCGTGATCGCCCCGAAGGCCCTTTCGATCAGGGTGACGACTGGGTTGAACGCCGCCGAGACCGGTTGCAGGGCCAGGATCAACGCGACCAGCGCTGCCCCGGTGATGAGTGCGTTCTCCAGCAGCTGTAGACCCACATCGTCAGGGGACAGCCGCGCAGCGGCGATGCCGGACCCGATCACCGCGGCGACGAGGAACCCGGTCCCTACTGTTTCGGCGGCCACCCGCCTGGCGAGACTAACCACTGTGACCCGGTTTGACGGCGCGGATGATGGCGCCGTGCATTCCGGGAGCAGCAACGTGTGTGAAGTCCACCGAGGCGTCGACGAAACCAGTCGCAGCAAGGCCTTCGAGGTATTCGGTTCGGCTCAGTGCACCGGCGATGCACCCGACGTACGAGCCACGTTCGGCTCTCTGTTCGGGAGTCACGTCGTCCTGGGCGACGACGTCGGAGATGCCGATCCGTCCACCCGGCGCCAGGACACGGAACATCTCCGCGAGAACTGCCGACTTGTCCGTGGACAGATTGATCACACAGTTGGAGATGACCACGTCCACCGAGGCGTCGGGAAGCGGGATCTCCTCGATCGCGCCTTTGACGAACTCCACGTTGCGCACGCCGGCCTCGACTGCGTTCGCTCTGGCCAGGTCCAACATCTCGTCGGTCATGTCGACGCCATAGGCGAACCCACTCTTCCCGACCCGCCTGGCGGAGAGCAACACGTCGATCCCGCCCCCGGAGCCCAGGTCCAGCACCCGCTCACCGGCGTGCAGGTCGGCTACCGCGATCGGGTTTCCGCAGCCCAGGCTGGCCGCGAGCGCATCGGCCGGAAGCTCACCCTGCTCGGCCGCGGAATATAGGCCGGCACCGAAGGACTCATCGAGCTCCAGGGCCGCCGCTCCGGCCGCGGTCGAACTCGACGGAGCACAGCACGTGCTCTGCGTGGTGTCCGTTGATTCCTTCGCGGGCCCGCAGCAGGAACTCGCCTCCGCAACAGCAGCGCCGCCGCAATCCGCGCGCTGTCCGCTGGACACGGCTGTGGCCGCCGCCGCGTAGCGTTCCCGGACCTGCTCGCGCAGCTGGTCAGTGTCCTGCACCGTCATGATCGCTCCCATGTCTCATTGATGGCTGTCGATACGTCCTACTATGCAGCCTCACATCGATACTTGTCAATGTGTGGGATGCTGATGTGATGGCGTCGACTACGCAGGCTCAAAGCCAGCCGGATCACCTCCGTCTGCTGGTCGAATGCTGCTCGCCGGTTACCGGGCAGGTGATGGACGTGATGCAGGCCGAGGCGCTGGCCGGGGTACTGAAGGCGATCGCCGAACCGACCCGGCTTCGGCTGCTCTCCCTGGTCGCCGCGCACGAGGGCACTGAGGCGTGCGTCTGCGACCTCACCGATCCGGTCGGGCTGTCCCAGCCGACGGTCTCCCACCACCTCAGGGTTCTGGTGGAGGCCGGCCTGCTCGAGCGCGAACAGCGCGGGCGCTGGGCCTACTACCGGCTGATTCCGGACGCGCTGCAGACCCTCGCGCAGCTGCTGGCAGCCTCCACGGGCTCGGGGCGGTAGCCAGAAAACCGGTCCCCTGGGGCCAAGGTGTGGCTACGGCGACGGCTCTCGCCCGACGCCCAATCGGGCCGACGGATCAGCTCACCCGGCCGGGATGGCTACCGGGATGGATGCGAAAAAGCCCAGGGTGTCGAAGGTGACGCCATCGGGGGCCGGGCCGACACCCCCGAAACCCAGCGTTCCCTCGGTGAAGTCGGCCGGGACCTCGAACGCGATGGCGATCAGGGTCGGATCGTCATTGAGGTCACCAGCGGGCAGGACGGTCCCATCCGGCAGCCGGAGCGTCCAGAAAACTGGGTTGAACTGTCCTGGCTGGCCTTCGCAGTTCAGTACCGTCGTCAGGTCCAGAAAGGCCGAGGTGGGTGCGGACGGGACCTTGGTATTACCGGGGCCGGCGAAGTAGACGAGGCTGACCTGGTCCACGACCAGGGTGCAGGGAAAGTCCTCGGTGACGAATCCGGGCTTGCTGGCGCGGACGGTGAGCGGCTGGGAGAAGGCCAGCACTTGGCTCCGGTTGACTCGCTGCCACACTGCGATGTTGCCGGGGTCGGGCTCTCCGGTGGTCAACGAGAGCTTCTGCACTAGAGCACCTTCGGTGACGACGAGGGTGAGGTCGTTGGTGTCCTCCGGCACGGAGATCGCGAAGACGCCAGGTTCCTCCCCAAGGCCGCCCTCAGGGAGAGGGATCGGGTCGTCCTCGCCCACCTGGACGGCGATGCCGAACTCGGCGATTGGACCAGCCTCTCCTGGCCCAGAGGCAATCTCGAAGGCGACGAACTTCTCACCTTCTGCCGGGCGCCGCGCTTCGTCACCCCGACCGTAGCGGTCAGGTTCCCCGATGGCGGAGACATCGAGGCTCATCGTGGGGCTGCCGATGCGGGCGTTGTCCGGAGTGGCTTCCAGTTGGACGCCCTCACTCGGGATGACGGTGAAGATGCCCTCCTCGGCCCGTGGCGGTTCCGGGGCCGCGAGTCCGGCGCTGCCCTCGGGCGGCGAGGCACCGTCGGGCCGGCGGAGCAGGTCGGGGTTGGCAAGCTCGGCCGGCTCAGGGCTTTCCGGTTCCTCGGCCACGGTCAGCGTGGCGTCGCCCTCCCCGGCGCTCGCCTCGAGCGGGAAGGTCAGGTACGGCTGGCTCTCGTCTCCGTCGACGAAGAGCACCGGCCCGCAGACCAGGCGGTCCTCGATGTCGGTGGTCTCGGCATTCTTGACGACGAAGTAGCAGGCGGTCTCGTCGTTGCTTGCCCCGTTTCGTTCCTCGACGATCGCAGCCAGCCTGGACTCCGCGTCGGTGAGCACCTTCTCCGGCTCGACGATGTCTCGGCCCTGATAGGTGACGTCGTCGCCGCTGAGGAAGAAGAAGAGCCCGCCGCCGACCAAGGCCAGGGCAACCACGGCCGCGATGATCGCGTACAGCTTCTTCTTGTTCTTGCCTTGCGGACCGCCCTGAGGTGGGCCACTTTGGGCTCCGGCCCAGGGCTGCTGCGCCGGGCCTTGCGGCGGAGACCACTGGGTTCCCAACTGGCCGGGCGGTTGCGGCGCGGCCCACTGGGTTCCGGACTGCGCGGGCGGTTGCGGCGCGGCCCACTGGGTTCCGGAGTGCGCGGGCAGGTGTTGGGTGGACCACTGTGCTCCGGACTGGTCGGGTGGCTGCCCCCCGGCCGGCGGGAACTGCTCGGTAGGTGCCGATTGGTCCCACCGGCCCTGCGGCGTCGAGGCGGCCGGTTGGCTCGGCGGACCTGACGGCGGCGCCGGCCATTGCTGGGACTGCTCGGAGGCCGGCTGCGGCGGGGCTGGCTGATTCTGCGGGCTTCCCCATCCGGAGGATGAGGTCTGTGGCGGGGCCTGCCATCCGTAGGGTGGGGCCGGTGCGTCGGCGGTCGACTGGCCACGCGGCGTCTCCGGGTCCGGACGGGCGTGATGGCCGGTCTGTTGACCGGCTTCCCCCGTCGGTTGCCCGGCATCCGCGGAGAGTTTGTCGCGGTCCGGATCGCCGTCGGTCGGGCTTGTCACGCGAGGCCTCCTGATTGCGAGCGTCCTGATGCGACGCCACAGAGCTAGCGCCGGTTCCGGAGAATCTAACCGCCGACCGACTCGCACGGTGGATCAGGGACTGCCCGGCAGTAGCCGCCCTGGATTGACATGCCGCTGGGAGGCGGTTCGCCGGGGGCGAGCGGAAGGGTCTCGGGTCGGCGCAGGGATCTTCGACGGTTGGTTACAGCATCCCGGCTGAGCAGACGCTGGCGGTAGGCCGGCGCGCTTCGTCCCTGCCGTGCCCAACCGAGAAAGGGCGGTCCCTTCGTCGGAGCTTTCAGGCAGCGGCTGGGCCGATGCCCTGGGCGTTCATCTCTTCGATGATCTTGGATGATTCATCGAAGCCGATGACCACGATCGCATCCGCGTTGACGTCGGCCATCTGGCCGACCTCGGTCCGGTACGAGGTAGCCGCCGGGTCGTAGATGATCGGCTCAGGCACCTGATCCTCAGCCAAACCACTGCCGATCAGGTTCTCCCGCAGGTTGTCGGCCAGGCCGGTCCCGTAC
>JBPCPI010000226.1:0-14588 GCA_050999295.1 Geodermatophilaceae bacterium
CCGTAGTTGGCCTGGCCGAAGTTGCCGAGAATCCCTGATGTTGAGGCCGTGTGGACCATTCGACCGGGCCGGTTCTCGGCTCGCCAGTAACCACAGGCAGCGTGCGTGGCTGCATAGTGACCGCGCAGGTGTACGCCAATGACGGCGTCCCACTCCTCGGGCGTCATCTTGACCAGCGTGCGATCGCGGAGGATGCCGGCGTTGTTCACGAGGGCGTCTAGTTGGCCGAAGCTGTCCACCGCCGCTTCGACGAGTCGGTCGGCAACCTCGATCTGACTCACGTCGCCCTCGACCAGGACCGCTCGCCCGCCACCCGACTCGATCTCCGATACGACGGCGGCACCAGTGGCCGGATCGAACTCGTTCACCACCACGGCAGCGCCCTGCCTCGCGCATTCGAGCGCTTCCTCGCGGCCCAGCCCACGGCCGGCTCCGGTGACGATGACGACGCGGTCCTCGAGGATTCCCATGCCCGTGGAATCTAGTCGAGGGAAAAACATTGAGACGAACCTTGCATCTCCAGGCTAGTCGATATATCGTTCACCCATCGACGACATAAGCCGATACGTACCGAATGGAGCACCAAGAGATGTCGACTTACGCATCTTCCGGCTGGCGGGATGCCAGCACGGCATGGAACAACCTCCCTCGGCCCACCCAGGAGTGGATCCAGAGCGCCCTCGGCCGCTTCGGGATAGCCGCCGCGGCTGAGGCCGCCAGGGGCGCCTCCCGAGAGCGCGGTCCTCGGGACCGCGGTGGCTGGGAGCGTGACCGCCCGGGACGTGACCACCGGCACCGCCACGATCACGGGGCGGAGGGAGACCAGCCACTCGGCTTCGACCGCTCTGAGCGAGGCCCCGGCTTCCCGTTCGGACCAGGAGGGCTCTTCGGCCCGCCGGTCGGTCCGGGCTTCGGGCACGGGCATGGCGGTCCGGGCTTCGGCCCGCCCGGTGGGCCTTGGCGGGCCAGAGGGCGCGGCCGCGGCCGCGGGGCTCGCCGACGCGGCGACGTACGCGCGGCAATCCTGGTCCTGCTCGACGAGCAGCCCAGACACGGGTACGAGCTGATCAGCGAGATCAGTGAACGCAGCGGTGGAGTCTGGCGGCCCAGCCCCGGCACGGTCTATCCGACCCTGTCGCAACTCGAGGACGAAGGCCTGATCCAGGTCGAGCGTCTCGATGGGCGCAAGACGGCGACGCTGACTGACGAAGGACGCTCCTACGTCGAGGCGAACCGGGCCCAGCTCGGCACCCCGTGGACGGACGTGGCCGGTGACGTCCGCGCCGAGAACCGCACACTGGCCGGAGTCATCGCCCAGGTCGGGATGGCCGCGAGCACCGTGGCCCTGCACGGGACACCGGCCCAGGCCACGCGCGCCGCGGAGATCCTGGAGCAAGCCCGCCAGGAGCTCTACGGCTTGATGGCCGAGCCCAAAGTCGCCGACGAGCCTTCGGCGGCGCCGTCGACCGAGGACTCCGAGGACACAGCGGGCAACGAGGACTCACCCATCGAGTAACCGCGGCCAACCCAACTGAGTGAAGGGCGCCTTCATGCGAACCTCTTGGTAGAAGGTGCCCTTCACTCGGTTGGTCACGCGCGGTTGAGCTCGGCCAAGACCCGCTCGGCGACGCTCAAGGCGGCGGCACGGTCGTTCGGCACCAGGCCGATCCGAGTCCGTCGGTCGAGGAGATCGTCGACTCCGAGGGCGAGCTCATGCCGTGCGGCGTACCGAAGCTCGGCCACTGTCACCGGCAGGCCGCGAACGACCGCCTCCTGACCGTCAGGCCCGCCCTCTGCAGCGACGCGCCGTGCCTCCGTGCCGTACCGCGCCACCAGCCACGGTGCGGCGTCGACGGCGGCCAGGCGATCCTGCGTAGCAGCACCGATGAGGGGCAACTGCCGGGTACGGCATCGGCTCTGGACACCGAGCTCGGTCATTACCAGGTCAACGGCGTCCTCGGCCATCTCGCGGTAGGTGGTGAGTTTGCCGCCGGTGATCGTGATCACGCCTTCTCGCGTCCGGCTGATCAGGTGTCGGCGCGACAGATCCGCGCTGCCCGAGGAGGCGACTCCCGCGACCAGCGGCCGTAGTCCGGCGTAGGACCCTGCGATGTCATCGACGGTGAGTTTCCTGGCCAGTGCGGTACTGATCGTGTCGAGCAGAACCTCCACCTCCGCGGCGTCCGGGCGCGGGTCCTCTTCGCCGACCGGCCCCTCGACCGGCTCATCGGTGATGCCCAAATAGGTCCGCCCGTCGAGTTGGGGCAGCGCGAAGACGTACCGGCTGGTCGACCCTGCCAACGGTACGGTCAGCGCGGCGCTGGGAGAACCCAGGAGTCCGCTGGGCAGGACCAGATGCGAGCCCCGGCTCGGGCGCAGGGAAACCCCTTCGGCCAGGTCGCCGGCCCAGACTCCCGTGGCGTTGACGACCACCCGAGCCTCCACGGAAAGCTTGCGACCCGCATCGAGTCGGTCGGCCAGATCTGCGCCGTCCGCACCGAGCGCGGTCGCCTCCACCCGGGTAAGGATCGAGGCTCCGTAGGCTGCGGCCGTACGCGCGAGTCCGAGAACCAGCCGCGCGTCGTCGATGAGTTGGCCGTCCCAGAACACGACTCCGCCTCTCGCGTCCGCGCGCAGTCCGGGCACGAGATATCGCGCCCGCTCTCGGCCGACCCACCGCGCTCGTGGCAAGGCGCCGGGGCCGCCGGGAAGTCCTACCCGAAGCAGGTCCCCGGCGCCGGTGCCAAGCCGGCCGAGCCCGACGGCAGCCCGCCCCGCCGTCGACGGGATGAGGAAGGGCAGGGGTCGTACCAGGTGCGGAGCTGTACGGGTCATCAGAATCGCCCGCTCCCGGGCGCTGTCCCGGGCCAGGCCGATGTCTCCGTGGGCGAGGTAGCGCAGGCCGCCGTGCACCAGCTTGCTGCTCCACCGACTGGTCCCCTGTGCCAGATCTCCCCGTTCGACGAGGGCGACCCGGAGTCCGCGACTGGCCGCGTCCAGGGCGATGCCGGCGCCGGTCACCCCACCACCGACGACTAGGAGATCCACGCCGCCGCGGCCCAACGAGTCGAGATCGCGGGCACGTGAGGCAGCGTTCAGAGACGGCCAAGAAACGGGCATGGGTGACAGCATGCTGGCCGAGCGGCTGGAAGGCCCTACCCGGGCCGCGAATTCAGCGGCGGTCACTGTGCCGTCGAGCGCTTCCGGAGTCCGGCAGGGCTTACTGAGTAAACTCCCGACGCATGAGCCAGGCTACGGAGCGAGCCGAACTCAGCCTCACCGGCTGGGGTCCCGCGAAGGGGCCGCACGAACTGCCAGCCGCTGCTCGGAAATGGCTGCGCCGCGAAATCGGCTGGACGCCGCGCTCGACGCCGGCCGAGAAACTGGCCGCCGTCACTACCGCTGCCACCATGCTGCCCGACTCCACCAGCGCCGCCTTGATCGAGATCGTCGGTGACGAGCACGTTCGCACCGACGGCCCGAGTCGCCTGCGCCGGGGTGCCGGCCGCAGTTACCTCGATCTCATCCGTAGGCGCGGAGGTGACGTTTCCGGGCTGCCGGATGCAGTGGTGCTGCCCGGCTCGCACGACGAGGTACTGGCCGTCCTGACCCGGTGCGTGGAGGACGACATCGCGGTCGTGCCCTTCGGCGGCGGTACGAGCGTCGTCGGCGGGCTGGCCGGCGGCGCGGGTGAGCATCGCGCCGTTCTCGCGCTGGACGTCGCCCGGCTGAACGCCATCGACTCGATCGATGCCAAGTCCCTCCTGATCAAGGCCGGTCCGGGGCTACGGGCGCCGGAGTTCGAAGCCCGGATGGCCAGGTACGGGCTGACTCTCGGCCACTTTCCACAGAGTTACGAGTTCGCGACGCTCGGTGGGTACGCGGCGA
This sequence comes from Geodermatophilaceae bacterium, assembly GCA_050999295.1. Taxonomy (GTDB): domain Bacteria; phylum Actinomycetota; class Actinomycetes; order Mycobacteriales; family Geodermatophilaceae; genus JACCQS01. Next base: position 3,889 of record JBPCPI010000226.1, read on the forward strand.
CCCGCTCCTCCGGTCAAGCCTCGTCCGGCTACGGCCGATTCGACGAACTCGTCGAGGCCGCGCGACTGGCCACCCCGGTCGGGACCTGGGACGTCGGGCGGTCACCGGCAAGTGCCGCCGGCCCCGACCTCCTCGGTCTGGTGCTCGGCTCAGAGGGCACGTTTGGGGTGATCACAGACCTGACCCTGCGCGTACGGCCGGCTCCCGAGGCCAAACAGTACGAGGGCTGGTCCTTCCGCTCCCTGCCGCGCGCGCTGGAGGGGCTGCGTCAACTTGCCCGTGCGGACATGCTGCCCGACGTCGCGAGGCTGTCCGATCCCAACGAGACGCGAGCCAATCTTGTCCTCGCGGGAAGCTCGAAAGCATCCGCTCTGCAAGGCATTTTGCGTGCCCGTGGCCACGGAGGTGGTTGCCTGCTCATCCTCGGCTGGGAAGGCGACGCCGATGTCATCGGGGTACGGCGGCGGGCCGCCAGCTCGATGCTCCGGCGCTGCGAGGCGATCCGACTGGGTCGGTCGGTCGGCCAGAGTTGGGTCGCCAATCGATACTCCGGTCCCTACGTACGTGATGCGCTCCTGGATGTCGGCCTGCTCGTGGAGACGCTGGAGACGGCGGCAACCTGGTCGGATCTGCCGGACGTCTACGAGGCCACTGTCGCGGCTCTGACCGAGTCGCTGTCCACCGAGAACAAGCGTCCGCTGGTGATGTGCCACGTCTCGCACGTCTATCCCACCGGGGCATCCCTGTACTTCACTGTCATCGCCGACCGGGACGACGACCGAGCGCTCCAACAGTGGTTGCTGGCCAAGCGCGCCGCGACAGATGCGCTGGTGTCCCATGGTGGAGTCATCACTCACCATCACGCCGTCGGGATCGATCACGCGCCCTGGATGTCAGGAGAGATCGGCGACCTCGGCATCGCAGTCCTGCACGCGGTCAAGGACCGGCTGGATCCAACCGGCATCTGCAACCCGTGTGTGCTGTTCGGCAGCCCGTAGCCAGGAGACCAGCGCCCGAACTATACGTAATAAGTCCGGTGGGGGGCCTGAGCGCGCCTAGGCAGAACGGAACTGAGCGTCCGTGTCGTCGATCACAACGCACACTGGGCGTCGCTCCCACGCCATGCTCTACGTCTGCCTGCGGCCAGCACCGTTGGAGGGAGCACACCGCCGTCACCGACGTCGGGTTTTCGAACGCTTCCTGTTGCGCGGTCGCCTCGCGGGAGTCAGACCAAGTCAGGAGCGCGAGGAACATCCCGAGACCTCACTCAGTCGTAGGCTTCCCACCTTGGGGCGCGGGCCCAGCCGTCTCAGGCTCGTCCGTGTCGTCGGCCTCGCTGCCTGCTGTGGTCCGCTCTTGTCCCCCGGGAACCGGTTTGGCGCTTCGGCGCGACACGCGGCTGCGCCGAAACTCTCCGACCCACCGTAGGAATCGCCGTACAGGCCCGGGCAGCAGCCCAATCAGTTCCTTGATCACCGCACCTTCTTCGGGGCCGCCGGCGTCCGCCATGAATTCACGGTCCGGCATGCCACGCAACTCCCCGGTCTGAAGGATCCAGAAGACTGCGAACCCACCGATCGCGGTGGCCTCCACAGCAGCGATCCACTCCTTGAATCCGACAGACAGGTAGAGAATGAGCCAGATCAACGAAAGGATCGCCATCGCCCAGATCACCCAGCGGTACGCAGTCGCGTACCGCCCAAATCGCGCCTTGGTCTCTGCCGGGCCATTCTCCGCCTTTTCTTTTGCCCCTTTCCGATTCGCGAAGAGAACGAGGAGGATCCCGCCGAACATCGAGCATGCGAAGTAGACGTGCCCCTGCTCTCGAACCCAGTCAGGCGACGCAAGGCTGACAATGAAGCCAGCAACAATGACGACGAGCGTGATCACAAAGCGCCACAGCACCTTTGGGTCGAGCTTTTCCCCTGGGCGGGCCCAACGAGAGCGCATTCCCAGCACCGTCGCAAGAAAGCCCACGATGAGGATCATGGGGACATTGTTCGCTATAGAGACTTCGATCTCTGACTGCGTTGTAATCACGTCTGTCAGCTGTGCTCCGCAACTCTTGTCCCTGCTAACTGGCACAAATGCGACCAGGAAGGCGAGGAAGCCTGAGATGTCCAGCGCTACATTCTCCAGAACAGTGCTGCCGCGCATGATGATGAGGCAGGCCCCGAGTGCGCAGAGGACGGCGATGAACACAGGCTGCGTCGCGGTGTGGTAATAGGCACTGATCGAGGTTTGAACACAGCCCGCCCTGATGCTCTGAATGATAAGAGAGCCGAAGAGCAGCACTATGAGCAGGGCCATCCCTAACCGCAGGCCCACATAGGTCTGGCCGACAGTGCTATCCCAGTACTTGCCTGTCGGCTTCAATTCCTCGGATCTTGGTGGGGTAGCCACGGCTGAGCGCCTCCTCGCCGGAGCAGAGAATGTTCCATACTTCCGGTCTTCGCGCGGGTGCGAAGATCCCGGGCTTCGCGTTCTTGGGAAGCTAGCAGGCTGGAGGCGATTCCGTCTTTTCGGCCCTCATGGGTTGGTTATCGCGATGCCCGCCGGACATGCCGGATCAACCCAATGTGGCCGCCGGAACCTTGCCGGCTCGCCGGCTTCGCTCCAATCGGGCGGAACAACAAGCCTGGGTGCCATCAGTCACGGCCCAGGCCGTTTCGTGGACATGGCCTCGTGAGCGCCGACTCGTTGTCCGGACCCTTCCAACCCGGAGGGCCTACCCTGCGGTTGATGAACGAAAAGGGGTACGCCGACAGCGAGGTCGGCCGGCTGCGAACCGTCCTGCTGCACCGGCCAGGCCCCGAACTCAAGCGGCTCACGCCGCGGAACAACGACGAGCTGCTCTTCGACGACATTCCGTGGGTGTCCCGGGCCCAGGAGGAGCACGACGCGTTCGCCGAATCGCTACGCGCGCACGGCGTCGAGGTCCTGTACGTCGACCGGCTGCTCACGGACGTCATGGCTGACCCGGATGCCCGTACCGAGGTCATCGCCGGGGCGGTGGACGATCCGCAGCTGGGTGTCACGCTGCGAGATGTCGCAGCCTCCTATCTGGCCGACCTCAGCGCCGAGGACCTGGCTGGCGCGCTCATCGCCGGAATCGGCCACGACGAACTGCCCGGCGCTCGGGGACTTGCCCATCAACTCATGCCGAGCATGGACTTCGTGATCTCGCCGCTCCCAAATCTGTTGTTCACCCGGGACTCCTCGGTCTGGGTCAGCGACCAGGTCGCGGTGACCTCCTTGGCCATGCCCGCCCGGCGGCGCGAGACCACGCTGACGCACGCGATCTATGCGCATCACCCCCGCTTCGCCGGCGTACAACGGCTGTACGACCCCAGCCTCGAGCACATGGAGGGCGGTGACGTACTCCTGCTCTCGCGCGGTGTCGTCGCGGTCGGCGTTGGGGAGCGCACCACTCCAGCTGGCGCAGAGCGCTTGGCCCGCAGGGTCTTTCACCGGGGCTTGGCGCACACCGTCCTCGTCGTGCCGGTTCCGCAGGAGCGCGCAACCATGCACCTGGACACGATCTGCACGATGGTCGATGTCGACGCTGTCGTGATGTACCCGAACATCGCCGCGGATCTGATGGCTTGGACCCTGACCGAGCCGGACGGGCTCCCGCCGGAGGCCGCCGACGAGGACGGCGAGTTGTCCATCACCGGCCCGGAACCCTTCCTGATCACTGCGTCAAAGGCGATGCAGATCGATCGATTGCAGGTGATCGACACGGGACTGGACCCGATCACCGCCGAACGCGAACAGTGGGACGACGGAAACAACACTCTTGCGGTAGCACCGCGGCTCGCCGTCGCGTACGAGCGCAACGCGGTGACAAATGCCGCCCTCGAGGACCAGGGCATCGAGGTGTTGCGTCTAGCCGGCAGCGAACTCGGCAGTGGGCGCGGCGGGCCCCGGTGCATGTCCTGCCCGATCCTGCGCGATCCCAGCGCCTAGCTTTCGCCGGCCGCGGCACCCAACTGACGAGGCCACAGTCGGGCCGATTCCGAACGTTATGCGCATAAGGACCCGCCGGGAGCCCAACTTCCGGGACGTTATGCGCATAACGTCCCGGAGGATCAGGAGGTCGCGAGAGTCTTGGCGAAGATGTCCATGGCGGTCCAGACCTCAACATACGAGGTTGTCAGCGGGGACAGGCCGAGCCGGATCAGGTCGGGATTGCGGAAGTCGGGTACGACCCCGGCAGCGATCAGCCGGGCCGTCACGTTCTCCGCGTCAGCGCACCGGATAGTGACGTGGCCGCCTCGTTCGGCAGCACCGCGCGGGCTGGCCACTGCCGCTCCCAACGGGCCGAGACGCCGATCGGCCAGCGCGATGGCGTACTCGGTCAACTCGACAGCCTTGTCTCTGATCCGCTCCAGCCCGGCCTCGGCGATCAGCTTCACGCCCTCTTGGACGGCCACGATCCCGAGCACCGGCGGCGTACCGGACAGCATCCGGCGGACGTCGTGCGCCGGCTCGTAGCGGGCTGCCATCGCGAAGATGTCCGCGGCACCGAACCACCCAGTGATCGGCTGCTCGACCAGCGGCAGGTGCCGGTCCGCGACGTACAGGAAGGCGGGAGCCCCAGGCCCGGCATTGAGGTACTTGTACGTACAGCCGACCGCGAAGTCCACCTCAGCAGCGTCCAGCGACATCGGGATCACTCCGGCCGAGTGGCACAGGTCCCAGACCGCGATCGCGCCCGCCTCGTGCACGGCGGCGGTGATCCCGGCGAAGTCGGCGAGGTAGCCCGAGCGGTAGTCCACATGGCTGAGCGAGACCACAGCGGTGTCCGCGCCGAGCATGCCGGCGAGGTTCGACAGCTTCACGCCGGACTCCGGATCGGGCGAGAGCCACCGAACCGTCAGCCCGCGATCCGCGGCGATCCCCTCGACGACGTAGCGGTCGGTCGGGAAGTTGGTGTCGTCCACGACGATCTCGCTACGGTCCGGGCGCAACCGGCACGCGGCGTGCAGAACTTTGAACAGGTTCACCGTCGTGGAGGCCGCGATCAGGGTCTGCCCCGGAGCCGACCCCAGAACGGCCTCGCCAAGTTGGTCCCCGACCTGCGTCGGTAGATCGACCCAGCGATCCTCCCAACTGAGGATCAGCCGAACGGCCCACTCCTGGGTCAGCACCTCATTCAGACGCGCGATCGTGGCTTTGGGCGGGCGGCCCAGCGAGTTGCCGTCGAGGTACGCGATCGGGTCGGGGCCGATCAGAAACCGCTCCCGGAACTCTCTGAGCGGATCCTCCTCGTCGCGGCGCCGGGCAGCTGCCAGGTCGGCGGCGACCGGACTGTGCGGCGGCGCCCCGTCAGGCACCGGCGTCCTGACCGTCCTTGGCGTCGATCGCAGCCTCGGCGCCCGGTGCGTCGTCGGCGCCGATCTCGGTTCGTACGGAGAGCAGTTCTGGGAAGAACGTGAGCTCCAACGCCTTTCGGAGGAAGCCGACACCGGACGAACCGCCCGTACCCCGCTTGTAGCCAATCACCCGTTCGACGGTCTTCATGTGCCGGAACCGCCAGAGCTGAAAGCTCTCCTCGACATCGACGAGTTCCTCGCTGGCCTCGTACTCCGCCCAGTAACGCTCCGGTTCGGCGTAGATCCGGCGCAGGACCTCGACCACGCCGGGATGTGCGACGTAGGGCTGGGCCCAGTCCCGCTCCGCTCGCTCGGCCGGCACGTCGTGCCCGGCGCGGGCCAGGAAACGGAGGAACTCGTCGTACAGGCTCGGTGCCTCGAGATCTACTTGCAGGGCGGCGGCGATCTCCGGAGCGTGCCGGAAGACCTTGATCATGCCGGGATTCTTGTTGCCCAGCAGGAACTCCACGGTGCGGTACTGCGCCGACTGGAAGCCCGACGCCACACCTAGCTTGCCGCGGAACTGCGCGTACTCGATCGGGGTCAGCGTCTCCAGGACCGACCACTGCTCGAACATCTGGCGCTGGATGTGCTTGATCCGGGCCATCCGCTTGAGCGCCGGAGGTAGGTCGTCGGCGCGCAACTTCTCGCGGGCGGAACGCAGTTCGTGGGCAAGGAGTTTGAGCCACAGCTCGGTCACCTGATGCTGAATGATGAACAGCATCTCGTCGTGGTGGTCGGACAGCGGAACTTGTGCGCTGAGCAGCCGGTCCAGATGCAGGTACCCGCCGTAGGTCATCCGGTCGGTCAGATCAGTGGTGACCCCGTCCTCGATCGGCCGGTAGCCGAGGCCTCGGGGGATGGATGACTGGTCGGACTGGTCGGTCATCGCAGGGTGACCTGCCGGGACAGAATCTCCGACCGGAACCGCCGGGCCGCCTCGTCCAACTTCGCCGCGGAAGCCAGCGTCGTCGCCAACCGCTGCTGGAACTCCTGAGCCGGCCGCCACCAGTCCTCTGCGGGTGTGTCCGCGGGCAGATCCCAGACCGGGGCGACGAGTCCGTGCGCGCGGAACGCACCGGCGTACTTCGTGCCCGTACCGAGGTCCAGTTGACCGGCTGCCCCGAGTACGGCCAGTGCGTCCAGCAGCCGCTCCTCAGGATGGGTCATCACCCAGCGGAGGTGCGCCTTGGCGTCGTCGGGGCGGCACCAGTAGGCCGCCTCCTCGCCCGGCATGCGCACCGAAGGGATGACCGCGGCGTTGGCCTGTTGCATCAATTCCGCCAGGGATGCATCGACTGGTTCGTCATCCGGATCCGGGCCGACCCAGAAGCCGTAGTCCTCGTGGACGGTGATGTCCAACGGTGCGTCGCTGACCAGCTCCTGCAGCCGCGGCCCAGCCGATCCGGCACCGCCGATCGGACCGGGATTGATCGGCTGGCCGGGGTCCGCCTCCAGCGCTGCCTGCAGCGCGGTACCGATATCGCGACTCACGTCGTCGGAGGAGGCCACGAGTTGCAGGCCCAGCAGGATCCGGCCGTCCTCGCGGACCAGGGCCGGCGCCAACCGCGGCAGGACGGTCGCGAGCGTGACGCTGCGATCGGCGTACGCGCGGTCGGACAGGGTCAGCGGTGTGGTCGCCGCTGAGACCAGTTCCCGCATGGCGATCAGGTCCGCTTCGCCAGTGAGCCCTTCGAAGGGCCGGGCCACCCGTACGGAGTGCCCGGATCCATGGCAGTGCTTATAGCGCCGACCCGACCCACACGGGCAGGGCTGGCGAGGGTTGGGCGCATCCGTCAAATCGGTTGCTGTGCGCTGTGGCCGGGATGCGGCCTTGGGACGACGCTTACCACTCGCTCGGGTACCGGAAGTACGGGCGCTGGGTGAACCGGCGCTGCGGGAGAACATGTCGCGACCTTAACGGGGCACGCGGATCGGGTCTGTGCGTTCGAACCGACTTGAGAGCGACGGCCAATGCCGTGTCAAGGACCGTTGCCCGATGCGGGTCGCGGAAGTACTAACAATGAGCCGATCGTGGTCAGACGCGACGATTAGGCGACCCGCTTCTGTTGCTTGTTGGTGACGGTCAGGTCGACGATCACGGGCAGGTTTGGTGAGTCGAGGGCCTGCCGGGTGTGCGCGATGCTCTCGGTCTCGATGCGGTGCCGAATCGCGGCGAGATCGGCTGAGTCCTCGAGGACTACTTCGAGGACCAGTTCGGGCGCGTCTGCGTGGCCGATGATGCGACTCTTGACGGAGTGCACTCCGCTGTACCCCTCGATCTCGTCAGCGACGGCCTTCGTGAGTGCCGACGAGGAGATCGTGCTGCGGCCCCCGGAGCGGTCCCCGCCCACGACCAGGTTCCCGACGCGGTCGGTGGAGAAGGTCAGGATCATCAGCCAGCGCAGCCCAAGGGCGACGAGGATCAGTCCGAGGATGGCCGCAACGGGCCAGAACCAGGCACTGTTGTTCCCGATGAACTCAGAGACTGGATTGTCCAGCAGTGACTTGCGCTGGGCAGAGGTCCCAAAGATGCCGAAGCTCAGCAGAATCCCGAGGACTCCGGTCGCGAGCATCAACAGCGCCACTGTCGCCAGGACGACTCGGTTGGTGCGATCGGCATGCATCAGCGTTTCGTCGCTCTCATAGAGACCGCGAGCCGCGGCGTTGGGTCGAGTCGGAGCTCATCGATTTGCTGTTGCGCCGCCCGGGATACCGGCTCCAGCAACGATTTGGCGGTGCTGGTCTCGGTGGACGCGGACAGAGCAGTCAGTCGAACAGAGCGACGAGCCACGCGCACCGATGCGCTGCGGATGCCGTCGACGCCTGTCGCGGCGCCCTGCACGGCCCGGGCTACTCCGGTGCGCGTGTAGGCGATGTCGACGCCTTCCGGCTCCCCTGCGACGGCGAGCCGGCGCACCCGGGGCCGCTTGAGCTCGAGAATGAGCAGCACGGCGCCGACCACTGACATCGTGATGCAGCTGACCCGGATGACGGTTTCATCCCACGTGGTGTCGTTGCCCCAAACGTAGGCGTCGGGCCATGGGATCAGGACCGGCGCCGAGCCAAGTCGAGCAGCGATGACTTCGATGATCAGCAGCGCCCCGGCCGCGATCAGCGCAACGCTGAGCACCGCAGCGAGGACGCGATTGACGTATCTCACGAGTGGCTACTCCTCCGATCAACGGACCCGGGGTGGCGGCGGGATGGCGGCGGCCAGGTCGGTCACCAAGATCCGCACCTCGACCACATCGAGTCCGGTCATCTGCTGGACGCGGCCACGCACGTGGGCACGGACATCTCCGGTCACCTTCGCCACCGAGCACGGCCAGCGGACGCTGATCGACAGCTCGATGACGACGATAGAACCATCGACTGTGGCGCTCGTCTTCGGCAGCGCGCTGAGGTCGGTAGATTTCGTGCCGAGTAGATCCGGTCCGGGCAGCCGAACGCCCAAGACCGTGGTCGCAGCCGCGCCGGCGTCGGGAATCTCAGCGGCCGCCTGGGCGGCCAGTTTCTCCACGACAGCCTCACTGATACTGATCGTGCCCAACTCGTTCTTGCCTGGAATCGCGCGGCCGAGGGCACCGGACTCGGTTGCGGCGACGCTCACCGGCCGGCGCGCCGACCCGACAGGTACGGACTCAGATCGACGTCGCCCGCGAGTACCTTGGCGACCGCGAAGCCGATCAGGGCGAACAGCGCGACAATGAGCATCTGCCCGAAGCTGCCGAATGCGAGCGCGAGGCCGAGGACAAGGCCGACGATCGTTCCTAGGCTTGTAAGAGCCATGTCTTTCTCACCTTCATGTGGGTACGGCTCACCGAACTCGCGGTGGGCGACGGGGTAGGCGCAATCGTTCAGGTATCTGGATCAGGACCGTGAACGGCAACGGATGCTGGCGCACTACGAACACCCGAGGGAGGGCCGTTCGCTCCGGCTCATCATCGAAGCCGGCGAGTCCGGCTATGAACTCGGCGGGATCTCCCCCTCGGTCCGGGTGGTGGGTGCGAATGAACTCGCGTCGTTGTCTGCGCCGTTCGGCCTCACCCATCGGAGCGCCGGGTCTTCATACTCGTCAACGACCACTTTTTCTTCGACAGTCACCGTGTGCTTGACCGATATCGAGGCCGGCTTCGAGCCGACCGGAACCGGCTCCACGAGCGCGCGGCCGCCGGCAGCGTCCTCGACGGTAGTAGCGGACAACGTGTCGTCGTCGACGGGTGACTCCGATCGATCGTTGTCCTCCACTGGTCCGTATCCCGGCGGCGGGGTCAGGTCCGCGATGACGACGTCGATCCGGCGCCTCCCGACGTACGGTCGTACGGCTGGACGGATCTGCCCGGCTACCCGCACAGCCGGAACATCCCACAGACTGCGGACCTGGATCGTCACGGCATCGCTAGCCAGCTTGAGCCCGCTGATCCTGCGGCCTGGCAGGTACGTCGCGACTGAGTCCGCCCGTGGGCCTGTGTAAAGGTCGGCCACAGCCGAGCAGGCGCGCACCGCGGTGGCGACGGCGTCGAGATCGACGCCATCCACCACCGCTGAGTACTCGACGGCCTCGGTCACGAGACGCGGGACTCCTGGCCGCTGCTGTCGGCTTCATCGGTTGGCAGGTGCACGTCGGCAACACTGATGTTCACCTCGACCACCTCCAGTGCGGTCATCCGCTCCACTGCCTGCTTGACGTTGCGCTGGATGCTCTGCCCGAGGTCTGCGATGCTGACGCCGTACTCCACCACGATGTCGAGGTCGATGGCGGCCTGCGTCTCACCGACCTCCACCCCTACACCCTGAGCCACGTTTGGACCGCTGCTGCCGGGGATTCGCTCGCGGATTGCGCCGAAGGCGCGGGTAGCCCCGCCACCCATGGCGTGCACGCCGCTGATCTCGCGGCAGGCCATGCCGGCGATCTTTTGCACGACACCCTGTGCGACGGTGATCTTGCCGTCACGGGTGGTCAGCGGCCCCTCGATACGGGCCCGTTCGTCGTTGCTGGACAATGCGTTGGTGTCGGGTGACTTGGCGCTGGACTTGACTGGCTGGGTCATCAGATTCGCGATCCTCCTCGTTGCGCTGGGCCAACCAGCTGGTCAGTCCAGATGATCAGGGGGTGTGGCAGCCATCGCCGACAACGCAACTCTCGGGGTGGCTCAACCAGTTAGACACCGGGCCGAGGCCAATGCTCGCAAGGAATCTCACACAAGATCCGTCCCATTCTCCGCACTGGCGGCAACCATCGCCGTACGCAAGGCTCTGTCCCATGAGGTTCGTGGGCATGTGCCTGATCCCATGAGGTTCGGTGGGCACGTCCCTGAC
>JBPCPI010000247.1:0-3883 GCA_050999295.1 Geodermatophilaceae bacterium
ACCGCCTGCTGTCGCGGTCTGGCGCCCACCCGAACACCTGCACAATCGAGGGTTGCCACGACCACTTGAACCCGCACAATTTCGATCAAGAGAGATATAGCGTGCGCCGACCCGCCACGACATGGTCGGCTCGATCGGCCAAGTCGGCTCCGGGGCCGACAACGCCGCCATGGACAGCTTCTTCTCGCTGCTGCAACGCATCGTTCTCGACCGCCGCCGCTGGACGACGCGAGACGAGCTGCGCGTCGCCATGATCACCTGGATCGAGCTGTCCCGCGTCAAGTACTTGGCAGGATTTCGGTGGCTTGAAAGGTCGGGATCTTCGGGTCAGCCACGCCCAGATGCAGCTCCTTGGGCCGGTTCCAGGCGATGGCCTCGTGTGGCCTGAGGGTGTTGTTGGGGCTGCCCCCGCTCACCAGTCTCTTAGTCGGCCTCAGCCGGCGAACCCCGACCTTCAGGTGGTAGGCAGGTGGGACACTCAGCTTCGGGCCAGCCGGAATGATGGCGTCACCTAAGCTCAGCGATGACGACGCTCTGCGGGCCGGCCAGCGGGCGATGCTCGATGAACGTCCAGCCGGTCTCGGCCAGCCAGTCCCGCGCCTCGTCGACGCTGTACACGTCGCCCGTGCGGATGTGTACCGCAAACTCGCCGGCCATGAGCGCCGCGTGCACCTGGCTGGTGTGCGTCGCGTCGTCCAGAAGTCCGCGAGCATCAGCCTGGCGCCGGGCGCGGCCGCCTGCGCCATTCGTGTCAGCATCTGCTTGTTCTCGTCGGGCGACCAGTAGTGGACGAGATTCGCGACGAGGAACGCATCGTGATCGGCGGGGAGCGGGTCGGTGGTTACGTCACCGGCGAGGACGGACACCGTGACCCGAGGCCGGAGGCGGCGACGTGCTTGCGCGCGATCTCGGCCACGACGGGAAGATCCATCACCGTCGCCCGCAGCTGCGGGTAAGTTTCCGCGAGCCGGCGCCGTAGTCGGGGTCTCAATCTGAGTCAGCGCCGGCTGGCGGTTGCTTCTAGCCTCGTCACTCATGCGCGGAGGAGATGTTCACGTGAATCCACAGCCCAGTGACCTACCCGGCAACGACGCACCGGGCAGCAGCGCGCAAGGCAGCGAGCAGGTCGAGACGTACAACCCCTGGACGATCGTCAATCTGGTGTTCGAGCACCTGGCGGCCGAGGGCCTGCATCCCATCCTGGGTACCGCCGGTGATCCCGGTCCACCGGCTACCGCGCTGCTGGTGGCGCTGGGCATTCAGCCGGCCGCAGAGGGCAACCGCAAGGTCATCGAGGATGTGCGGCGGCACCTGGCAGAGATCCGCGCGGCCGCGTTCGGCGACAGCTGAGGTCAGTGCGTCGACTGACGCGGCACCGCGATGCCGTAGTCACGGATCTTGCGGTAGATGGTGGCCCGGGACATACCGAGGTGGCGGGCCGCCCGGGCCCGGTCCCCGTTCGCGGTGATCAGGGATTCGACGATGGCATCGCACTCGATCGACTCCAGCGGGCTCAGCACCCGCCGGGTGGTCGCCAGGCATTCGGCCGGCAGGTCGGCGACTCCGATGACGCCGGTACGACGATGCGCGACGATCTTGCGTAGCGTCCCGAGCAGCTGCTCCACGTTGCCCCGCCACCGATTGCGCATCAAAACCCGCATCGCATCCGGGGAGAACGTGAGATTAGAGGTCTTGGTGTGCCGCGCGAGGAATAGGTCGATGACCTCCGGGATGTCCTCGAGGTGATGCCGCAGCGGCGGGACTTCCACCGAAGAGCCGAAGCACCAGACCAGCCGGTTGAGCTCCTCGCTGGTCTCACCGCTCCAGCGTGTGGCCACGACCCACGGGCGCGCAGATTCCGAGGCCCGCGCCGCCTCGAGCAGTTCGCTGAGTGAGGCGACAACCGCGGAGGGCAAGCGGTCGACGTGGCGCAGGATCAGGGTGCCGCTCTCACCGGCCAGCTCGCTCGCGACGTCGAGCAGCCAGCCTTTGGCGTCCTGGCAGTCGTCGGCGTCGAGGACGCGCAGGTGCTCCCCAGGGGTGCGCGCCAGATGGGTGGCGCGTGCCACCGCGAACTTGCCTACACCGGGCTCGCCGGTCAGGTCCAGCCACTCGTCGGAGGTGAAGTGCTCCTCGACGTCCGCGCAGCATTTCAGCCATTGCATGCTGGCACCAACGATGCCCGGCAGCTGGTGCACCTGTTTGGATCCCCGGCTCTCGGCGGCAGCCGGTGCCCGTCGGGCCGCGACGAGCTGAACCTGGATCACGCCACCGACGGAGCCCGGTCCGCCGTCACTCGGTTGGCAGTGCACCTCGGCGGTGGCCCCGCTCGGCAGCACGGTCGTGAAGACGCGGGCCTTCCCGTCGGCAAGGGTCTCGGTGGCCTGGCCAAGCAGCGCGATCTGATCCTGCGGATCGATCAGCTCACGGGCGCGGTCGTTCATCATCACCAGATCGTTGCTGATCGCCATCGCCGGGACGAGGCCCTGTCGGGTGGCCGCAAGGTATTGCCGGAGCAGAGCGAACTCCCGACGTCCGACGTCTTCGAGAATCGCCTCCTCGATCCGGCGGGCGAGGCTGGTGGCGGTGACGAGCAGGGTCGGGTCTGCATCGATCCGCCAGCAGGTCAGATCCACGACACCGAGCAGCTTGCCCGTGACGGGGTGGCGGATCGGAGCTCCGGCGCAGGCCAGTTCCTCCAGGTGCTCGACGTAGTGCTCGTGACCGAACACCTGCGCCGGTCCGCGGCTCTCCAGTGCGGTGCCGATGCCGTTCGTGCCGGCGAACTGCTCAGCGTAACTGAAGCCCGGAGCGAGGGAAACCTGATCGAGCTTGCGCCGTAGCGCGGCGTCGCTCGCACGACGGTCGAGCACGATGCCGGCGGCATCGGTGAGGATGATGGTGATCGGCTCGTTGGCGAATCCGGCGTGCGCCTCGGTGAGCACCGGCCCGGCGCTGTATGCCAACTGCGATTCACGGTCGAGGTTGGGCTCGTAGGGGAGTTCGAACGGGTCGACGGAGACCTGCCACTCCTTGCAGCGGACCCAGGACGCCGAGATGCTGTTCCTGACAGCGGCGGTATCAACCGGTTCGGCCGAGTGGAACGACTCTCGCGCACCGGCCACCGTGCCGGTAGGCGGCCGACGGTTCCGGGCGGCCCGGTTAGCCAAGTTCAGGTGCTGGCGCCCACCGCTCACGCGCCTGCCTCCTCGGGAGCCCCGATGGTTGCGTGCTCACCCTCACTCTAGCGCTCGGAGGAACCCCGCACCTCGCCGTGTCAGTTCGGACAGTAGGACCGTCGGATGTGGGCGACGTCTCATCATGAGACCGCCAGCCCCTCCCGCACAGAGTGAGCTCGTGGAGATAGCGGCTGCGGGCAGAGTGTCTCAGCCAACCCGAACGAAGGGTAAGGAGTGCTTATGAGTCGCCAGAGTGTGGCCAAGGCTCACCAGAAGATCCAGGAACTGTCCTGGGAACCGCTCTATCACGAGCCGGTAGCGCAGTACGGGACGGACTACACGTTCCGGAAGGCGCAGAAGAAGGACCCGCTCAAGCAGGTGCTCCGGTCCTACTTCCCCATGCAGGAGGAGAAGGACCACCGCGTGTACGGCGCGTCAGACGGCGCCATCCGCGGGAACATGTTCCGCCAGGTCCAGGAGCGGTGGCTTGAGTGGCAGAAGCTGTTCCTGAGCATCATCCCGTTGCCGGAGATCTCGGCCGCCAGGGCCATGCCGCTGCTGTTCCGCAACGTGCCCAACCCCGAGCTGCACAACGGCCAGGCGATCCAGATGATCGACGAGGTTCGGCACTCGACGATCCAGCAGAACCTCAAGCGCCTGTACATGAACAACTACATCGACCCGGCGGGCTTCAACAACAGCCT
>JBPCPI010000062.1:0-2801 GCA_050999295.1 Geodermatophilaceae bacterium
GGATGCTGCCGGTCGAGCTCGGCCTCGACGTAGGCGGTCACGTCGACGTCGTTGACGACGAGGCGCTCGAAGTCGCCAACGAGGTAGACGTCGGTCCCATAGCAGTCGACGATCTTCAGACCGCTGACCTCGCAATCGCGGATCTCGAGGCCAGCAAGGTCGCACAGGTGGATGCGGGCACCACGGAAATGGTCACTCTGGGCGTACTCAGCAGCCATCGAGGCAGTCTCCCGCACCCCGTGCCGCCGGCGTCACGCCGGGTCGCGGATCTGTTCATCGCCGCTACAGCCCACGCCAACGGCCTCGACCTCTACACGCGCAACGGTGATGACGTCTTCGGACTGCCGAGCTCGTCCACGTCGTAACGATCTCATTTCACCGGCTCTCAGCAGGCTGACAGCGCCCGGAAGCCGATCCTGGACCGGGACGAGGCCTCATCGAGGTCAAGCGTCCGGCTGGGGCAAGTCTTCAGAGGGTGGCTGGTCCAGGGCCTCATTGAAGAAGCGCATCACTTCGTCTTCGAGTCTGCCCGGCCACTGGCACCCGCATGGAACGGCCGCGCGACGGCCGGCTGTCCGCATCGCTTCGACGACGGTCCGCATGGCCGATATGAGCGACTCCCTATCAGACGTGGCGGCCGGCAGTGCGTGCATGATCTCGCATTGCTCGGGAATGAGCTTGCGGACCACTGCGTGATGCCCATCGGTGGCAGCGGTTGGTTCGACTCCACAAACACGTCGTACAGCATCTGCCTCAGGTGTGCACGCCCTCTAGCACCACCAGGCAGTCGCGTCGCTGGTCCAGCATGAACGGCGAGATGGCCAGGATGTGGAAGAACTCCTCGACGATGCCAACCAACTTCGCAGGATCTGGACCGGGGATCGACTCTGGCGCGGGGACAGTAGCATCGAGCCCATCGCGGTCGAAGCCTGGCTTTGAGCCGACCATGGTCTGCCTCGACCCTGTTGTTCGCGTACTGCTCGGTGTCATGCAGGGCGGCCGAGACGAGCTCGTCGAGGACTCGCGGGTAGGCCGGCGCCCGGTCCGTCGTCACCTCGACCGGCACCGCCCCCGTCGCCAGCGCCCAGGTGAAGAACACCCGTGCAGCGGTCAGATCTCGTCTGGCCGACAGCCACACGTCGATGACCGGCCCATACTGGGCGACCACCCGGTACAGGTGCGTCCACCAGGCCGTACCGCAGGTACCACCGCACCGCCACGTTCCGCGAGGATGACCCGGTGCTCGCTCGGGTTCGGTGGATCGCGCTCGGCTTCCCCGCCAGCGCGGAGAAGATCTTGCACGGACGCCCAGCGTTCTACACGACTAAGATCTTTGCCTACTACGGCGGGTCGGTGAAGATCGACGGTGTGTGGGCTGAGCACGAACAGTCGCTGCTGGTGCTGCCAGACCAAAGCGGGCTGGGAACAGGTGCGCGAGCTGATCGACTCCTCCTACCGAACCACAGCCACGGCGCGACTCGTTGCGGAACTCGACTCCAGCTGCCGGAAGGACCTGCCGCCGCCCGGCTGAGGATCGCTAAAGTGGGACCTACCTCGGTTGCGCGGTGGGAATCTGTCCAGCGGTTCGATGCGAGGTCGGGCCTCCGACTTGGAGCAGGGGCGGTCCCGGTGATCGCCGGAGTGTCGTCCGCTGCCTGCGGTCTGCTGGCTGTCTACGTGGTTCGGCGAGCACGGGTGAGCGGCGAGGTGACTGTGGAGGGTTCAATGACAGTGTTGCTAACAACGGGCGATCGCCCCGAGTGTTGAGAGGCGAGCACATGAGTTTGGACACCAAGAACCTGCGGCGAGTGGCAGGTACCTCGGCCGCGGTCGTTGCCGCGCTGCAAGCGGGCGTCGCAGTGCTGGCTTTGCGTAAGGGCCGTCGCGACTACGCCGACGGCGCGTGGGGTCCCGGGCTGGCTGCGGTCGCGATCACCGGCGCTGCGGTAGGCAACGGCAATCCGTGGCGGCGCTGGTTGTTAGCTGCGGCTACCACGGGGTGGGCCGTGCGACTTGAGAGCCTGATGCTGGGGCGTTTGCGCGGCAGCGAGGAGGAGGACGAGCGCTACACCGAGTTCCTCGACGGCGACTCGACACCGGCCGTGCTCGGCAAGGTCTTTCTCACTCAGGCGCTCGCGCAGCTGCTGGTCTCGGCTCCGATCCAGGTTGCGGCCGCGAGCCGGCTGCCCGACGGGCCGCGTCGGTGGCTGTTCCCGGCCGGTCTGGCGGTGATGGTCGCGGGCGCTGTGGTCGAGGCGACCGCCGACCGGCAGAAGGCTGCCTTCATGACCGAGAAGAAGAGGGCCAAGGACAACGGCGAGGACGCTCCCGGCGTGCTCGACACCGGGCTGTGGGGCTTGTCGCGTCACCCGAACTACTTCGGCGACTCCGTCGTCTGGGACGGCGCCTGGATCGCTTCGGCCGCCTCTGCGCCCGCGGTCTGGACCTTCCCGGCGCCGGCGGCCATGTCATACTTCCTCATCTACGCGACGGGCGCCAAGCGCACCGAGAAGAAGATGGAGCAGCGCCCGGCCTACCGCGACTACCAGCAGCGCGTTGCCTTCTTCCTCCCACGCCCGAGTTCTCTGGCCCGAACGTGATCGTGCCGCAGACCTCGGCCATCGGCACTGTTGCGTCCAGCCATCGGACCGGGCAGGAGACTGGTGTACGCGAGCGGCTGAAGATGATCAGCACGACGCGAAGCCGACCCAGCCACACCGGGAGGGGCGGCCTCCAAGTGGCAGGTCGGTCCCGATGGGCAGGGCGAGACTGGGGGCCGACCACATCACGTGGCTCCCGAG
>JBPCPI010000200.1:0-26350 GCA_050999295.1 Geodermatophilaceae bacterium
AACTCATCGGTCGCGGGGACGTCTCGGGGAGTGTTGTTCTTGATCACGTGCATCGCGTGCACTTTGCCGACTCTGTGTTTACGTGCCGACCGGGCGAACCGCAGCCGTCCACCGCTGTATTATGCACTGCACAAGTGCGAGAGGCAACTGCCTGCGTCATAGGTGGGGATGGTGCGCCCCATCCGGGCGGGCACCTGCTTTAGTGGCATCCGGCGCCGGTATGCGCCACAATTGTGGCCATGAGTACCGAGTCTCTCCGCGCCGTTCGTGACCATCTCAGTGAGGTGGTCGACCGCATCGAGCATCAGCACGAGCGCGTCATCCTCACTCGAAACGGACACGCGGCCGCCGTGCTGATCAGCCCGGCCGATCTCGCGCAGCTGGAGGAGACACTCGACGTGCTCAGCGACCCGGCCGCGCTGGCAGACATTCGGGAGGCCGACGCCGCCTACGCGCGCGGCGAGGTTCTCCGCGGCGTGCACGCCCTCAATCGCCTGCGAGCGTGAGCCCGCCAGGTCCGGATGCCTTCGACTGCTCCGGTCTGACCATGTTCTCCTACGCCGCGGCCGGGGTGAGCCTGCCGCATTCGAGCCGGATGCAGTCCACCATGGGCATAGCGGTCAGCCGAGACGAGCTACAACCCGGTGACCTGATCTTCTCCTACAACCGGTTAGCCATGTCGGTATCTACGTAGGTGACGGGATGATGGTCCACGCCTACAGCTCCGGCTC
Organism: Geodermatophilaceae bacterium; assembly: GCA_050999295.1. GTDB lineage: Bacteria > Actinomycetota > Actinomycetes > Mycobacteriales > Geodermatophilaceae > JACCQS01. The sequence continues at coordinate 732 of JBPCPI010000200.1, forward strand.
GCCGGTCTCCCTCGATCCCTACGATCCGTGGGGCGCCTACAACAGCGCACGACGAATCGCCGGTTAGCACGGGCGATGCTCTGCATCGCCGTCGGATCGCGGTCCAGGCCCCCGTGGGGGACAGTTCAGCGCCCAACGGATGGCTCGGCGTCAGCTTCGCTGGTCGTCGAGGCAGGCTCTGCGTGCGATTCGGGTCGTTTGGTGCGCAGGGTGAGGGCGGCAAGGACCGCGCCGGCCAGGGCGATGAGGGCTGCTCCGAAGAATGCTGCGGAGAACCCGTCGGTGAGCGCGGGCGCGTTGCCGAGTTGGTCGGCGCCGTAGGCGGCGGCGACCGCGGTCATGGCGGCCAGGCCGAGGGCGGACCCGACCTGGTAACTGGTGTTGACGATGCCCGCGGCAAGACCTCCCTCTTCGGGGCGGGCGGAGGAGATCGCGGTACCCAGGGACGGGATGAATGCCAGGGACATGCCCAGCGCCGCGACCAGAGAGGCCGGCAGGACATCGACCCAGAAGCTGCCCTCGGGTCGGATCAGAGACAGCCAGCCCATGCCGAGGGCGAGGATGGTCAGGCCGGCCACGATCATCGCCTTGGGCCCGAACCGGCCGATGGCTGCCGGGGCGAGAGCGATCATCCCGACCATGATCAGGATGGTCATCGGCAACAGGGCGGCGCCGGAGGGGAAGGCGCTGTAGCCGAGCACTTGCTGCAGGTAGAGGTTGAGGAAGAACCACATCGGGATCCAGGCTGCGCCGAGCAGCAGCTGGGCGAGGTTGGCAGCGCCGAGGTTCGGCGTGCGGAAGATCGACAGGCGCATCAGCGGCTCGCGGCGCGAGTTCTGGACGGCCAGGAAGATAGCGAGCAGCACCACGGCAGCGATCAGCAGAGCCCAGGTCTGCGCCGAGCCCCACCCGACCTCGGGAGCGCGCACGATGGCGTACACCGCTGTGCCGAGCCCGGCGGTAACCGTGATGGCACCGCCGAGGTCGATGGAGCCGCGGGCGCCGGCGCCGCCAGCGGGCATCAGGGCGGGGGCGGTGATCAGCGCGATCAACGCGATCGGGATGTTGATGTAGAAGACCCAGGGCCAGGAGATGTACTCGGTGATCACTCCGCCCAGGAACACCCCGGCCGTGCCGCCGGCGGGTGCTGCGGCGCCGTAGAAGGCCAGCGCCTTGGTGAGCTGCTTGGGCTCGGCGCCGAACAGCATCATCAGCAGGGTCAGCGCCGAGGGGGCAATGAGCGCTGCACCGACGCCCTGCAGTGCGCGACCGGTCAGCTCGACCCCGACGTTGCCCGCGGCCCCAGCGATCAGTGAGCCGATGAGTAGGACCAGCCAGCCGGTGCTGAACATCCTGCGGGCGCCGAACAGGTCTGCCAGGCGTCCGCCGAGGAGCAGCAATCCACCGAAGGCGACGACATAGGCGTTGAAGACCCAGGACAGGTTCTCTTGAGAGAAGCCGAGGTCTTCCTGCATGCGTGGCAGGGCCACCCCGATGATCGAGGTGTCCATGATGACCATGAACTGAGCGGCCGCGATCAGCGACAGCGCCCACCAGCGTCGGGATGAGGGCGCGGCTTGCGAAACAGACATGACTACTCCTTACAGGTATGGGGTATCTTCATCAGAAGGTTGCACCATACCCTTCAGGGGTATAGTGTCAAGCCCACTCCGTCGTGGTGAGGTAATACGGGCGGGGGGTATGAGGTTCACGAATCGGACCCGGCATAGAGGCAGAAGGGCGCAAACGTGGAAACGATCGCTGCGGTCAGTGCGTACGGCTACATCCACCGCAAGGAGGACTACCTCAAGCGCCTGCGCCGGATCGAAGGACAGGCCCGCGGGCTGCAGCGCATGGTCGATGAGGAGAAGTACTGCATCGACATCCTCACCCAGGTCTCGGCCATGACCAAGGCACTGCAGTCGGTGGCCCTCGGGCTGCTCGAGGAGCACATGAGCCACTGCGTGGTCCAGGCAGCCGCGGCCGGGGGCCCGGAAGCCGCCGAAAAGGTCAGGGAGGCCACCGAGGCCATCGCCCGGCTGGTCAGATCCTGACCACCCCCGCATGACTGACCCGAAACAGAGAAGGGAACATTCGGGATGAGTACGTCCACCTACACCGTCATCGGCATGACCTGCGAGCACTGCGTGAACGCGGTGACCGAAGAGGTCCGTCAGATCCCAGGCGTCACCGACGTCGGCGTCAACCTGGACACCGGCCGGCTCAGCGTCACCACAGAGGCCGGCGTCGACGACGAGGCCGTGCGCGCCGCGGTCGACGAGGCCGGCTACCAACTGGCCGACAACTAGCGACCGAGAAGGACCCTGCGATGAACACCCCGACCAAGCTGACCGGCTTCGCGCTCGTCCTGGTGGCGAGCTTTCTCGGCGCCACCGCCCTCGGTAATGCGGTCGGACCGGTCAATCCGAGCGCCGCCGAGGACGACCATGACATGACGCAGGCGGGCACCGGTGGCGACGGCTCGGCGGCCGGCGAGCTTCCGGGCGGGCTGCTGGTGTCCCAGGACGGCTACACCCTCGACCTGGACCAGAATTCTCTTCCGGCCGGCGAGACGACACCCCTGGCGTTCCAGATACTCGGCCCGGACGGGGCAGCGGTGACCGACTTCGAGGTGACCCATGACAAGGAGCTGCACCTGATCGCGGTGCGCCGCGACATGACCGGCTTTCAGCATGTCCATCCCGAGCTCGCCGACGATGGCACATGGCACGTCCCGCTCGCGCTGACCGCGGGACCCTGGCAGGTCTTCGCCGACTTCGCACCCGCGGGGCACGGAGAGACCCTGATCCTGGGCGCGGATCTCGCCGTACCCGGCGGCTATGACCCGCAGCCGCTGCCGGAGCCGGCTGCGGCCGCCGAGGTCGACGGGTACACCGTCACCCTCGACGGCGAGCTGAAGCCGGGCGAGGAGTCGGAACTGACCCTGTCGGTCAGTTGGGACGGGCAGCCGGTCACCGACCTGGAGCCCTACCTGGCTGCGTACGGGCACCTCGTGGTTCTCCGCGACGGTGACCTCGCCTACTTGCACGTACATCCCGGCGGCATGCCCGGCGACGGGATCACCGAGCCCGGCCCGGCCATCACCTTCTACGCCAATGTCCCGAGCGCCGGGGACTACCGGTTGTTCCTGGACTTCCAGCACGAGGGTGTCGTACGCAGCGCGGAGTTCACCGCCCGAGCCGACGGCACAGTCGCACCCGCCGGCGACTCCAGCACCGGCAACGACGACACCGCCGACGCCGACGGTCACGGCGACTGATGGTCGCGACCCGTCGCACTGAGGGCCGCGAGCACCGAGCCCAACAGAGTTCAGAGGAGTACCGATGAGCCCGGCAACGAACGGCACGACCCAGCAGGCGCAGGCCGGTGGCCAGGTCGAACTCGTGATCGGCGGCATGACCTGCGCCTCCTGCGCCGCGCGGATCGAGAAGCGGCTCAACAAACTCGACGGCGTGATCGCCTCGGTCAACTACGCCACCGAGAAGGCAAAGGTCAGCTACCCCGACCGGGTGGCACCCGAGGAGCTGGTGGCCGCGGTCGAGCAGGCCGGTTACACCGCCCGACTGCCCACGCCGGCGGTCCCGGCCAGCACCGGCGGGCCAGCAGAGGTGAACGAGCCCGACCCGGTCCGTCCATTGCGCCAGCGGCTGCTGGTCTCGGCCATGTTGACCGTCCCGGTGATCGCGATGGCGATGGTCCCGGCCTTGCAGTTCAATTACTGGCAGTGGCTGTCCCTGACGCTGGCCGCGCCGGTCGTGATCTGGGGGGCATATCCGTTCCACCGGGCCGCGTGGACCAACCTGCGGCACGGCACGTCGACGATGGACACGCTCATCTCGATCGGGACGCTGGCCGCGCTGGGCTGGTCGCTGTACGCGCTGTTCTTCGGCACCGCTGGCGTCCCCGGTATGACCCACCCCTTCGAGTTGACCATCTCTCGGATGGACGGCAGCGCCAACATCTACCTCGAGGCCGCCGCCGGAGTCACCACGTTCATTCTCGCCGGACGCTACTTCGAGGCCCGCTCCAAGCGCCAAGCCGGTGCCGCCCTGCGCGCCATGCTCGAGCTCGGCGCCAAGGAAGTGTCCGTTCTCCGCGACGGCCGCGAGGAGCGGATCGGCGTCGACCAACTCACCCCAGGTGACCTTTTCGTTGTCCGACCCGGGGAGAAGATCGCCACCGACGGCATCATCACCGAGGGGTCCTCCGCTGTGGACGCCTCCATGCTCACCGGCGAGTCGGTGCCCGTCGAAGTCGGCCCCGGTGACATCGTGGCCGGCGCCACCGTCAACGCCGGAGGCCGGATCGTGGTGCGCGCCACCCGCGTCGGCGCAGACACCCAACTCGCCCAGATGGCCAAGCTCGTCGAGGACGCCCAGAACGGCAAGGCCGACGTCCAGCGCCTCGCCGACCGGGTCTCCGGCATCTTTGTCCCTATTGTCATCGCCCTGGCCGTGGCCACCCTGGGGTTCTGGATCGGCGGAGGTGGTGGCCTGGCCGCCGGGTTCACCGCCGCGGTCGCCGTGCTGATCATCGCCTGCCCGTGCGCGCTGGGCCTGGCCACCCCGACCGCGCTGATGGTCGGCACCGGCCGCGGCGCCCAGCTGGGCATCCTGATCAAAGGGCCCGAGGTCTTGGAGTCCACCCGCCAGGTCGACACCGTGGTCCTGGACAAGACCGGCACCGTCACCACCGGTCAGATGACCTTGCTCGACGTCGTCCCTGCCGCCGGGGAAGACGTCGATCAGCTGCTTCGTCTGGCCGGCGCCGTAGAAGCCGCCTCTGAGCATCCCATCGCGAAGGCGATCGCAACCGGTGCCGCCGAGCAGGTCGAAAACTTGCCCGCCGTCAAGGACTTCAGAAATCTCGAAGGCCTTGGCGTGCACGGCGCAGTCGACGGGTACGCCATTCTCGTCGGCCGCGCCCGGCTGCTGGCGGACTGGTCGCAGCCGCTCAGCGACGACCTCGAGGCCGCGAAAGCCGCCGCCGAGGCCGACGGTAAGACAGCCGTCGCGGTTGGCTGGGACGGCAAAGCCCGCGGCGTCCTCATCGTCGCCGACGCCATCAAACAGACCAGCGCCGAAGCCGTTCGGCAGCTGCGCGACCTCGGCCTCACTCCGGTGCTGCTCACCTGCGACAACGAGACCGTTGCCCGATCGGTGGCCGCCCAGGTCGGCATCGACGAGGTCATCGCCGAAGTCATGCCGGCTGACAAGGTCGATGTGATCAAGCGCCTGCAGGGCGAGGGCAAGGTCGTAGCGATGGTCGGGGACGGCGTCAACGACGCCGCCGCACTCGCTCAGGCCGATCTCGGCTTGGCCATGGGCACCGGAACCGACGTCGCGATCGAAGCCTCCGACCTCACCCTGGTGCGCGGGGACCTGCGGGCTGCCGCCGACGCCATCCGGCTGTCCCGCAGGACGCTGGCAACCATCAAGGGCAACCTGTTCTGGGCCTTCGCCTACAACATCGCAGCCCTCCCACTGGCAGCTGCTGGACTCCTCAACCCGATGCTGGCCGGCGCCGCGATGGCCTTCTCCTCGGTCTTCGTGGTCACCAACAGCCTCCGGCTGCGTCGCTTCAAAGCAATCGCCTCCAACCGAGGCGACGGCAGCACCGGTGTGGACTACCGCCGTGGCGAATCGCAGAACGCCGATGGAGCACTTGCCGGGAGCAGCAACGCCACGTGCTGACTGCACCCAGTCGACAGAGACAGCGGGTCGGGACACGACATAAGCGGAAGGAAGGACCGACATGACCGATCACCCGATGCACCCACCAGGAGAGCGCGACGCCGCGCCGCAGGCGACCCAATCAGCACGGGAGCTCAACCGACTGGCCATTAGCGCAACAGCGCATTGCCTCACCGGATGCGCCATCGGCGAGATCCTCGGTCTGGTCATCGGCACCGCGCTGGGATGGTCCAACGCCGCGACGATCGTCCTCGCGATCGCCTTGGCGTTCTTCTTCGGCTACTCCTTCACCCTGGTCCCGGTACTGCGGTCAGGACTGGCCCTAGGCGCGGCGCTCGGCGTCGCCCTGGCTGCCGACACACTGTCGATCACTGTGATGGAGATCGTCGACAACGCGATCCTCCTGATCATCCCCGGCGCGATGGATGCTGGCCTCGGATCGTGGCTGTTCTGGGGCGCCCTCGCCGTCGCCCTCGCCGTCGCCTTCGTGGTCACCGTGCCCGTCAACCGCGCACTGATCCGCCGCGGCAAAGGCCACGCCGTGGTCCACCAGTACCACCACTAGGCACTCAACGGCCGTCTGGTAGAAGGCAGGCAGACCTAGCGGTCCCGCCAGCGTCCATCGCTGCGGCGGCAGCACCTGCACCTCACCCAGGACCCAGACGTGCGGTATGTGGCGCTCCTCTGCTCTAGGGGTCGTTGGCCCCTCCATCGGCCGCTGCCAGCACTCAGTTCGGCCTAGATCTGATTCCCGGACAGGCCGCGGACCTCGCCGAGCGCAGGCCCGAACGTGTCCGGTGCACGCATCTGCCACGCGTCAGTCACCAGTTCTTCAAGGCGCCCGACGTCCACCTCCGCCAGCCGCAACAGCACCAAGGGCAAGCCGTTGTAAACCGGCGTGGTGAAGAAGACCGTGGGCTCGCCGAGGACCAGAGCCTGCTTCTCGGCCTCGTCACCGACGTACAGCACCGCGATGTCGGTCCGGATCCGGCGCGGCCTACCCGGAGGGCGCTCGGGATAGCTCCAGACGAACCCCTTGCCGGCGACCCGGAAGTCGAAGCCCTCGCTGTCGATCTCCACCACGAATGGGAGAGCCAGTGCGAGGCGGCGCACGTCGTCGGCGTCAGCCATCGAGATTCCTCCGGTTCGCGTCATGCGTCTGCGCCCAGGTTAGGCACCGGCACGGACATCCGGAATGGGCGCCACGCCGCCATGACCCGCTCCGCCTGGCACCCTTCTGCAGCTCGGCCCGGGAAGGTCCGGTCATGCGCTCGGGTCTGGTTGCGGAGGCAGGGTCGGGTGGTCGGTGGGGTAGAGGCCGGCGACCAGCCCGTACACGGTGTCGCCCTCCCGCGGCAGCTGGGTGAACTCGCGGATGACCTCGTCGACGCGCTCCCAGAAGGCCGCAGCCCGATGCCGAGAGATCCGTGCGTGGCGGAGCAGGGCGAACATCCGGTCTGCGTGGTAGGCCGGCATGGATTCGGCGGCGGCGTCGGCCAGATAGTTGGTCCACGGCGGCGGGGTCACCTCCTCCAGCGGGACCTTGCCGACGAAGAAGACCCGGGCGGTACGTCCGTAGAACCGCTCGTCGATCGCGCGCACCCGCCGGGTGCGCACCACGCGCAGCATCCCGGCATCGACCAGGACGTTGACGTGGTAGGCCACGGTGCTCTTCGGTCGCCCGACGGCAGCGGCCAGTTCTGCTACCGTCGCGGCCCGTTCGAGGAGCAGGTCGAGGATCGTCGTCCGTAGGGGGTCGGCCATGGCGCGCAGCTCCGCGGGCTTGGTCACCACGATCCGGTCGACGAGGTCGTAGTCCGGGAACTCCCTATTGATCGACATTAATGGATTATTCTACAATGTTGGATCGTTGGTCGTGAGAGCACCGCGAGAACGGAGTGTCGAGATGGCTGAGGTACTGCTTTTCCACCACGCACAGGGCTTGACACCCGGTGTTGTCGCGTTCGCTGACGAGTTGCGCCGTGCCGGACACAGCGTGCACACGCCCGATCTGTTCGAAGGGCAAACGTTCGACAGCATCACGGAGGGAATGGCCCACGTCGGGCAGATCGGATTCGAGGACATCATGGAGCGCGGGGTCCGCGCCGCCAACGGGCTGCCCGACGAGTTGGTGTACGGCGGCTTCTCGCTCGGGGTGCTCCCAGCCCAGAAGCTGGCCCAGACCCGGCCCGGCGCACAGGGCGCGCTGCTCTTCTACTCCTGCGTCCCCACCTCGGAGTTCGGCTCCGGCTGGCCCGACGGCGTTCCGGTGCAGATCCACGGAATGGACGCCGACCCGTTCTTCGTCGACGAGGGCGACATCGACGCCGCCCGAGCGCTCGTCGACGAGGCCGAGGACGGGGAGCTGTTCCTGTACCCCGGCGATCAGCACTACTTCGCCGACAGCTCGCTGCCGTCCCACGACCCGGATGCCACCGCGCTCCTGACCCAGCGGGTGCTCAGCTTCCTCAGCGCGCGCTAATGGCCATGTGGGACAACATTCTGCTGGGTTGAGACGGCAGGAGTGGGTCGCCCCGGTTGATCATCGGAACTACCAGGGGTTTTGGCCCGCGGAAGCCTGAGAACCACCCAAAAGTCCGATGATCAACATGGAGTCGCCGACGGCGACGGCAGAGGAGCCCGAGATGAGAAGTATCTTAGAGAGCTTGCTTACGACGTAAGGCTACGGCATTATCGCTACGTTCCTTCTACTGATGATGGGACGTACCGACGTACGGGCTCGCGAGAGCCGCCACACAAATCCGGCCTTCGGCCGGCCGAACTTAGGAGCGCACACCATGGCAACACTTCTATGGATCTTGGCCGTAATTCTCGTGATCGCCGGCATCTATGTCGCGCTGGTCCGCAAGGAACTGCTCTTCGGCATCATCCTGATCATTGTCGGGCTGCTCGTCGGCCCAGGCGGGGTCAGCGTCTTCACCTGATCTGCGGGCTGACCCATGTGGATGCGTTGGATCTATCGCACTCTGGCCATGTTCCTCGGCCGTAAGGCCTGGCAGGCCTTTCAACGGCGGCGCGGTCGCACGGCCGGGCCACCACGGACCTACTAGACCGTTGCAACCGCACGAGGTCGCGGCGCCACCCTGCGGCGCCGGCACGTACGAAAAGCAAGGCCCGCGGACTGGTTCCGCGGGCCTTGTCGTTTCCGGGCTGAGGCGACGGTCAACCCAGCGTGATCAGGACCACGGCACATCCGGCCAGCGCGAGCCCGCCACCTTGACGACGGGAGATCCGCTCGTCGAGGACCAGTCGGGCGAGCACGATGGTTGCGGCCGGATACAGCGAGGTGAGCACAGCGGCGATGGTCAGCAGACCGGTCGTCGTCGAGGCGTAGAAGAGCAGGATTGCCGCCGAACCGAGCACACCGGTGGCCACGGCCAACTGCCACCAACCTGGCTGCCTGACCACGACGTGCTCACCTGGAGCGGGGCGTACCGAGAAGAAGGCTATGACTGCGACCAGGGCGAACGCCGTTGCCTGCCCGGCCGCGAGTGGCCACACCCCGGCGCTGTCGCCGGCCCGATCGATGGCGAGGAAGAGCAACCCGAACCCGAGACCCGCGAGTAGGCCGTCACCGACGCCGGACGGGCGACCGTCGTCCCGGGCCGCACCCCCTCCCCCGGAAATGAGCCACACCGCAGGAAGTGCCAGCAGAAGTCCGAGAACGGTCACCGGTGCCGGCCGTTCGCCGAGGACCACAGCGATCCCGGCCGGCATGGCAGCGGCGAGTACCCCGGAGGTCGGGGCAACGATGGCCACCCGCGCGCGAGCCAGCCCGCGATAGAGGAACAGCGTGCCCATGCCCGAGCCCACCCCGGACAGAACACCCCAGGCAAGCGGGATGGGGGTCAGCACACCACCGAGCACGGGCGCGGCCACCAGGGCGATGACCAGGGCCGCCCCTGCACCGACCGTGGTCACGAGAGCGAAGTGCGCCCGCACCGACGCCCGACCACCGATGAAATCCGAGGCACCATAGGCCAGGGCCGCCGCCAGGGCTAGCAGGATGGCGGTCACCCCGATAGGCAACCAGGCTCGCGCAGCGTCGTGTCCACCAGGCTGGGTGCGGACGGGTCAGTCGCGCCGCCCGGCCGATGTCCTGCTCCGGAGCAGCGCCTAGGTAGACGCATCCATTGCACCCGGATTGCTGCCACGAGATCATGAGCGGTCTGTTCCCTCGGCGGGCATGGTGCGTCCATGGCGCGAGGTTCTGGAGGAGCGACGATGGCGTCAGACGGCACAGACCAGCCGAGCGGCACTCCGCCGACGCGGTCGGCCGCGGACAGCTTCCCGACCCGGCACCTGCCACGGCCGGAGGTACGGGAGATGCCCGAGGGACCGAAGGCCTACCGGCGGCTGATCGGGCCGGGCATCATCGCTGCCGGTGTCGGCCTGGCCTCGGGCGAGTTCATCCTCTACCCCTACATCGCCTCGCAAGTGGGGCTGGTCTTCGTCTGGGCGGCGCTGGTCGGGCTGACCACCCAGTTCTTCCTCAACATGGAGATCGAGCGCTACACCCTGGCCACCGGAGAGACGGCGCTGACCGGGTTCAGCCGTTACTGGCGGCACTGGGGCCTGGTGTTCGCGCTGTTGACCTACTTCGCGAACCTCTGGCCCGGCTGGGCAACGAGTTCGGCGACCCTGGTGACCTACGTCTTCGGAGGCGAGGCGAGCCTCATCGCGATCGGCATGCTCGTGGTGATCGGGTTGATCCTCACCCTCGCCCCGGTCGTGTACGTCGCACTCGAGCGGGCCCAGATGCTCAAGGTCGCCGCGGTCGTGCTGCTCTTCGCCGTTGGTGCGATTTTCGCGATCAGTGCCGAGGCGTGGGGAGACCTGCCCCAGGTCGTCACCCAACCTCGGATTCCTGCTGCCGAGCTCGGCTTCGCCCTCCTGCTGGGGGCGCTCGCCTTCGCCGGGGGCGGCGGTGGACAGAACCTCGTCCAGGCCAACTGGATCCGCGACAAGGGCTTCGGAATGGGTACCTATGTGCCGCGGCTGGTCAGCCCGATCACCGGCCAACCGGAGGCCGTACCGAGCACCGGCTACGTCTTCGAGCCGACGCAGGACAATCTCTCCCGGTGGCGCGCATGGTGGAAGTTCGCCAATCTCGAGCAGCTGTCGACCTTCGTGCTGATCACCTTCCTCACGATTCTGTTCACCTCGCTGCTCGCCTTCGCGACCGTGTTCGGCCGGCCCGACCTGGCCAGCGACATCACCTTCATCCAGACCGAGGGGGAGGTCCTGGGTGAGCGGGTCGGCACCTGGTTCCAGTACTTCTTCTGGGGAATCGGCGCCTTCGCCCTGTTCGCCGCCGCGCTCGGCATCGTCGACTACACCAGCCGGCTGGCCGCCGACGTGATCAAGACCTCGTACGCGCGGGAGGCGAACGAGAGCAAGATCTACGCGGGTCTGGTCTGGGGGCTGGTCGCGATCGGGATCGTCGTCCTGCTCGCCGGCTTGAGCCAGCCGATCGTGCTGCTGGTGATCTCGGCAGTGGTCGGCGGCTTCATGATGTTCCTCTATTCCGGCCTGCTCATCCTGATCAACCGAAAGATCCTTCCCGAGCCGATCCGCGTCCGTGGGCTTCGCCTGGGGGTGCTCGGCTGGTCGATCCTGCTCTTCGGAACGCTGTCGGCGATCACCTTCGTCACTCAGCTCCAGCAGCTGTTCGGCGACTGAACCGGACAAGAGGCGTTGCAACCACCGCCGAACCCAAGGACCCCGCACAACCAGACGTTATGCGCATCATGCTTGTTCACCCTAGTTCAGGTTGCATCGAGTTGTGACTCGGCCGGACTTCCCGCGGACAATCCTGGCGTTCAGGGTCGCATTCCAACCCTCCACGGCTGACGGTAAGACACCCACCTCGGCGTCTAGGCCCAAGACCTGCCGGCAGCCAGCAACGCCAACTGCTGATCGGGAAATAGAGGTGCGTGGGTCGGCTGGTGCTGGTGGTGCCGTCCCAGGTCCAACACGAAGATCGTGAGCGCTCATGGTGCAGTTCCACTACGCTCCAGGCGCTCATGATCTCCGCACCGCGACACCGGAAAGAACTAACCGGACAAGCATGATGCGAATAACCCCGAAGGGTGATCAGTCGAGTTGCACGCCGAGGGTAATCGCGCCACGGTAGCCATCGCCCGGCTGAGTGAGCGCCAACATCGAGGCCGAGCCCCCTCTGGAGTAGATGCCGTCCGCCTCATTTCCGGTTCGGTCGCCGGACTTCGTGTCGTACGGCGAGGTCGCGTACATGGCGTCGTTCAGCGTGGCCCGGCCCTGATACCAGCCCGGGTAGACCGTGCTGAAGGTCGCCAATCCGTTGGCGTCGGTGGCCTGCACCCCGCGCAGGAACGTCTGGTTGTCGGAGTTGAAGGCGGAGTAGTCCCCGACCGCGTCGCAGTGCCAGATGTCGACCATGGCGTCCTGCAGAACGGCGCAGGTCGATGCGTCCGAGACCGTGAACTCCAGCGTCAGCGGCGTCCCCTCGCGGCCCTCGCGGATATCGCTTCGAACCTGCTCGCCGGACACGTAGTACGGGCCCTCGGCTATCTCCGGCGACAGCACACACGTGGGTACGGCAGCGCCAGTCGCGCCGGAGCTCGACCCGGAGCCGGATGCCGTTGCGCTGGCCGAGGACGTTGCCGACGTTGCGGTGGCACTTGGTCCGGCGCAGGCAACGGTGGCGACGAGTAGACCCGCGCCGCCCAGGACGCTGAAGGCCTGGCGGCGGGACAGGACGAATCGGTGGGCGTCATCGACGGTGGGCGGCATCGGAATCTCCTTGGCAGGGTTCGGCTGTCAGTAGTGGACGCGGGCCCAACATTGACCGCGAACCCTGGGAGCCGACTGAGTGCCCGCCGAGGTTAGGTGGGGACGTCCCAGGTGTGTACGGGCTCGTTGGAATGCATGCCCTCGCAGTAGATCCGCAACATCTGCTGCAGCGCCTTCGGCCGCTCAAGTCCCTTGGCCTGCAACGCCCGTACGGTCTCGGTCTGCCACACCGCGCCGTTGCGGCCGGTCTTGGCGCGCCCTTCGATGATCGCGAGGTAACGGTCGCGGACCTCGGCGGCGACCCCCCAGCGCTCCAAGCCTTCATGGGCCATCGGCAACAACTTGCGCAGCACCAACTCGTCCGGCGTGACCTCGCCCATCCCAGGCCAATAGATCCGAGCCTCGATGCCGTACCGGGCGCATTCGAGGAAGTTCTCGTGTGCGGTCGTGAAGCTCATCTTCGTCCACACCGGACGGTCCTCTTCGGACAGAACGCGCAGGGCGCCGTAGTAGAACGCCGAGTTCGCCATGATGTCGACGACCGTGGGTCCGGCGGGGAGGACGCGGTTCTCCACTCGCAGGTGCGGCGTTCCGTCGACGATGTCGTAGATCGGCCGGTTCCAGCGGTAGATCGTCCCGTTGTGCAGACGAAGCTCATGCAGGCGAGGGGCCCGACCGGCATCGAGTTCGGCGAGCGGGTCCTCGTCGGTGATCTCAGGAAGCAGCGAGGGGAAGTAGCGGACGTTCTCCTCGAACAGGTCGAAGATCGAGGTGATCCACCGCTCGCCGAAGAAGACGCGCGGCCGTACCCCCTGGTTCTTGAGCTCCTCCGGCCGGGTGTCGGTTGCCTGGGCGAACAGTTCCACCCGGGTCTCGGACCACAGGTGGTGACCGAAGAAGTACGGCGAGTTCGAGCCCATGGCCAATTGCGGGGCGAGCAGTAGCTGCGCGGCGTTCCAGTTCGCGGCGAAGTCGTGCGGGGCGACCTGAAGGTGCAACTGCACGCTCGTACAGGCGGATTCCGGCGCGATGGAAGGGGAGTGGACGGTCAGCGGTTCGGGGCCGGGGATGTCGATCAGCAGGTCTTCGCCGCGCGAGCTGAAGATCGAGGCGTTCAATGCCTCGTACCGGCTGGACGGGCTCATCCAGTCGCCTTCGAAGTGCTCGGGCATCACCGTCGGCAGGATCCCGATCATCACGATGTGGGCGCCCTGGGAGTTCGCCTTGGCCTCCGCGGCATTCAGGCTGGCCCGAAGGTCGGCCTCGAGTTCCAGTGCGCTGGTGCCGGGCAGCCGGCGTGGCGGGACGTTGAACTCGATGTTGTACGCGCCGATCTCGGTCTGGTACGCCGGATCGGCGATCTGTTCGAGCACCGCCGCGTTGGACATGGTCGGCTGCCAGTCCGCATCAACGAGGTTGAACTCGATCTCCATCCCGGTCAACGGCTTCTCGAAATCGAAGCTGGATTGCGCCAGCATCCGTTCGAAGACGTCGAGGCAGGTCCGTACCTTGGCCCGGTACTCCCGCCGGTGCTCGCGGGTGTACTCGATCGCCTCGATTTCGTCGCCCACGGGTCAAGGTTTGCACATGCAGCCACCGGCGGGACAACCATCATCCCTCCCGGCCAGCGTTGCGGGTTGCGTGCCCACCTCCCGGCCAGCGTTGCGGGTTGCCCGCGTACGGCGCGGCGGTTCCGACAAGAGTCCGAGCCGCTTCGCGGCGTTCGGGACCCGGCGGTTCCCACAAGAGTCCGAGCGCGCTCGCGCGCGGGCTCTCAGGAAGCTCTCAGTCTCTGCTGCCACCCTGTACTCATGACCGGGGAACGCCTGCTGCTCGTCGAGGACGAGGACAATCTGCGCTCGATGCTGACCGCTGCCTTGCGGCACAACGGGTTCGAGGTCGGCGAAGCAGCCAATGGCAGTGCGGGGTACGACGCCGCCGTGGCCAGCGATCATGATCTCCTCATCCTGGACGTCATGCTCCCCGACATCGATGGGTTCGAGGTCTGCCGTCGGCTGCGGTCGGCCGGACACCGGGTGCCGGTGCTGTTCCTCACCGCACGAGACGCCACCGAGGACAAGGTGCGCGGCCTGACGCTGGGCGGGGACGACTACCTGGTCAAGCCGTTCAGCCTGGAGGAACTCGTCGCGCGTATCCGCGCCCTGCTGCGCCGGGCCGGTCTTGCCCGGGAGAAGAGCACTCTGCTGACCTACGCGGACCTCGAGCTGGACGATGACGCCCACCAGGTACGCCGGGCCGGGACGGAGCTCGCTCTGTCGCCGACGGAGTACAACCTGCTGCGCTACTTCCTGCTCAATCCTGGGCGCGTGCTGTCCAAGGCGCAGATCCTGGACCGGGTGTGGAACTACGACTTCGGCGGCGATGGCGGCATCGTGGAGACCTACATCGGATACCTGCGTCGCAAGGTGGATGCGCGAGAACCCAAGTTGATCCACACGGTCCGAGGAGTGGGCTACACCTTGCGTATGGCGGGATGATCAGGTGTCGCTGCGTACGCGGGTGCTGGCCGGATTTCTCCTGATCGGGGTGCTGCTGTCCCTAGCTGCCTTCGTCGTGGTGCAGAGCACCGCAGCCTCCTTGCTCGTCCAACTCGACCAGCAACTCGAAGACGCTCGCGTCCCGCTGAGTCGGATGGATGACCTGCCCTCCGCGTACCCAGATCGGGGCGGGGGAGGAACCAACGACGGCCAGCCTGGCGCGCGAGTTGGAGGGCCGAGACTGAGTTCGGTCTACGTCGTGCTGTGCTGCCCGAACGGTTCGCTCGCGCCGGTTGCCAACCCCGACATCGGACACTGGCAACTCCCGGACATCGATGTCGCGCAAGCTCGAAGAGCCGCCGAGACGCGGACGCCGTACACCGCTGACGCCGGCGAGGTGCGCTACCGCATCGTGGCCTATCCACATGTCGGAACCGACGAGATAGTGATCCTGGCCCTCCCGATGCGCTCGGTCGACGCCACGGTGGCGCGGGTGACTGCGGTCGCCTGGGGGACCACCGCCGCGATCCTCGCGGTGCTCGCGCTGGTGGCGTGGTGGGTCATCCGGCTCGGGATCCGGCCAATCAAGCAGATGACGGCGACCGCCTCGGCCATCGCCGGGGGGGATCTCACCCATCGCGTACCCGAAGCGCCTGCCAAGACCGAGGCCGGTGAGCTGGGTCGATCGCTGAACGCAATGCTGTCCTCGATCGAAACAGCCTTTGACGCCCGTGGCCGATCGGAGCAGCGCCTGCGCCGGTTCGCCGCCGACGCCTCGCACGAGCTGCGCACCCCGGTGACGACCATTCGGGGGTACGCCGAGCTCTACCGCGCCGGTGGGTTGCGCGGCGAGGGCGAACTCGGAGAAGCCATGGGGCGCACCGAGAGTGAAGCGATCCGGATGGGCCGCCTGGTCGACGACCTGCTGGTACTCGCCCGACTCGACCAAGGGCGGGCCCTCGATCGGCAGCCGGTCGACCTGACCCAACTGGCCGTGGACGCGGCCACCGATGCCGCCGTCCGCGATCCGGAGCGTGAGATCACCGGACCTGCCTCGCCGGATGCGGTGCTGGTGCTGGCCGACGCCGACCGGCTCCGCCAGGTGATCTCGAATCTCGTCGCGAACGCTTTGGTGCACACCCCGCCGGGATCACCGGTGTCCCTCGATGTGGCGGTTGAGGGGCAATCCGGTGTGCTGCGGGTGATCGATTCCGGCGAGGGCATGCCGCCGGAGGTCGAGCAACGCGCCTTCGAGCGCTTCTATCGCGCCGACCCGGCTCGCTCGCGGCATCGTGGCGGAAGTGGTCTGGGACTGTCCATCGTCGAGTCGACGGTCGCCGCCCTGGACGGGCAGGTGACCCTGAGAACCGAACCAGGTCAGGGACTCACAGCCACCGTTCGCCTTCCCCTGGCAAAGTCACCCGCCGCAACCTGATCTGACTCAGGGGACCCCTGCAACGTTAGGGTCGAGCGGCCGGGCGGAGCCCAACGGTCGCATTGGCCGGGGTGAGCGTCGTCCCAATCTTCCCCTGTCGCAGCGGTCTGGTGCCTGCGTTGGCCGACTCTGCGGCTGTACGGCGGGCATTCACAGCCAGTGCTCAGCCGCGCCGGCGAATGTCGTCCTCATCGAAGTCGAGGACGAGAAGTCTTCGACGCGAGCACTGAAGGGAGCACTCGAAAATGGCGATCAAGAAACTATTGTTGGCCGGTGCGATCGTGACAAGTCTGGCCGGAGCCGGGTTGGTCTGGGCGCTGGTCTCGACCACATCGGCCAGCTACGCCGAGGAGGCGGCGACCGACGAGGATGGGGGCCGGCCAGGCCATCCTGGGGAAGGCGGCCGCGAGCCCGGGCCAGGCGGTCCGCATCTGCTCGGTGTCGCTGCCGAAGCCCTCGGGATCACCGAAGAGGAGCTGCACGACCAACTCGAGGCTGGGGAGTCGGTGGCCAGCGTGGCAGAAGCCCAGGGCGTGGATGTCCAGACGGTGATCAACGCACTCGTCGCCGATGCGACCGCGCGGATCCAGGAGCATGTCGAGGGCGGTGACCTGGATCCGGAGGAGGCTGCCGAGCGGACCGCAGAACTGCCCGAGCGGATGGCGGACTTCGTGGCCAGGGAGGGCTTGCCCAGTCACGGACCCCGCCACCGGGACTGCTGAGCCATCTGCACGACCGACCGTCCGGCCCGATTGAGGGACGCCCGGTATCGAACTAACCGATACCGGGCGTCCTTCGTTCGATGAGAGGTGCCGGTCAGCCCAACGCGACGACCAGGCAGAGACCGGCAAGCACCAGCACCGTCGGCGTCATCACGTTTCGCTCGGGCTTGCTTCGTGACATGCCGTTTAGGAGCGTCCGAGGGCCAGGTATCCGACCAGCACCCAGATCCCGACGTCAACCACCACGTCTGGAAGCAGGTCGGTGATCTCCGCCCTGTCCAGCACGAGCAGGGCGAAGATTCCGTAGAGGGCGATCGAGATCGCGCTCCCGACCCGCAGTCGGAGCGGAAGCACTTCGTGGGCACCACCCCAGGCAAAGCGTCCGAGTGGTCGCCCGAGGATGAGCAGGATCTGGAACGCACTGAGTGCGGCGAGCAGTGCGCAGACCACAACTGCCGCTGCCACCGTCACGGGGGCGAACCGTAGCCGGGCTCCAGCGCTGCACCAGCCGCAGGTCGCACACGTGAGAGCCAGATCCTCAGACTGGACAATCTGTCCAGCAAGTCGGCTGACCAAATGCAAGAAGCGAGCAGAATGGCCGATCAAGACCGCAACTGTTGTCCAATCGGAGGTTCTCGGCGATCCTCATCTGATGAGTGTGCACACGTCGCGCATCGAGCTCACGCCCGAGGAACGGGCCGCCGAGCTGAGCGCCGAACAGCTCAAGCAGCTCGTCGGGCTGGTCGACTACGACGCGGCGACCGACCCGTTTCCGGTGACTGGCTGGGATGCGGTCACCTTCATCGTCGGCAACGCCACGCAGACCGTGCACTTCTACTGCTCGGCTTTCGGGATGGATCTAGTCGCCTACTCCGGCCCGGAGACCGGCAACCGGGACCACAAGGCCTATGTCCTGACCAGCGGATCGTGTCGTTTCGTCGTCACCGGTGGGGTAGCTCCGGACAGCCCGCTGCTCGATCATCACCGGGCGCACGGTGACGGCGTCAGCGACATCGCCCTCGAGGTGCCCGATGTGGACAGGTGCATTGCTCAAGCCAGGGCCATGGGCGCCAGGATCATCGTCGAGCCGCACGACCGCTCCGACGAGCACGGCACCGTACGTACGGCAGCGATCGCTGCGTACGGTGACACCCGGCACACCCTGGTCGACCGGTCCCGCTACACCGGCCAATACCTGCCCGGTTTCGTCGCCCGTACGTCGAGCTATGTCAAGCGGGACGGCGCACCGAAGCGGCTGTTCCAGGCGCTCGATCACGTCGTCGGCAACGTCGAACTCGGCAAGATGGACGAGTGGGTCGGCTTCTACAACAAGGTGATGGGCTTCGTGAACATGGCCGAGTTCATCGGCGACGACATCGCCACGGACTACTCGGCCCTGATGTCCAAGGTCGTCGCCAACGGCAACCATCGGGTCAAGTTCCCGCTGAACGAACCGGCGATCGGCAAGAAGAAGTCGCAGATCGATGAGTTCCTCGAGTTCTACGGCGGGCCAGGCGCCCAGCACCTCGCGCTGGCTACTAACGACATCCTCCGTACGGTCGACGCGATGCGTGCCGAGGGGGTGGAGTTCCTGTCCACCCCGGACTCCTACTACCAGGACCCGCAGTTACGTGCGCGGATCGGGAAGGTCAGGGCGCCGGTCGAGGAGCTCCAGAAGCGGGGCATCCTGGTCGACCGGGACGAGGACGGTTACCTGCTGCAGATCTTCACCCGACCGGTCGGTGACCGGCCGACAGTGTTCTTCGAAATGATCGAGCGGCACGGCTCCCTGGGCTTCGGCAAGGGCAACTTCAAGGCGCTGTTCGAGGCCATCGAACGGGAGCAGGCCGCCCGCGGCAATCTCTAGTCACCGCCCCCACTGGGACTTTCTCCGGAGAAAGTCACATCTGGCGCACGGCAGACCGCACATTCTCCGGAGAAAGTGCGCTCCTAAGTGGCCGGCTTCGGCGGTGCGGTGATCCGGACCGAGACCTGCTCATCGTCGGCAGTGGCGGCGAAGTACTCGAACTCCAGGCCGGTGTCGGCGACGAATTCCAGCCAGGCCCGATGCTCGTGCTCGCGCCAGCCGGGGTAGTTGTAGTACTCGTCGAACAGGATGATGGTTCCTTCGACCATCCGAGGTCGGAGCTGCTGCAGGACGTAGATCGCCGAGGAGTACAGGTCCGAGTCGATGTGGGCGATGGCCAGCTGACCGCTGTGCTCGGCCAGGAATTTCGGCAGCACGTCCTGGAACAGACCGTCGATGATGGTTGCTCCCTGAACTACCGGGGGTTCGCCGGCGAAGGCTCCCACGTCGAAACCCCAGCGCCAGTGCTGGGGAAGCCCGGCGAAGGAATCGAAACCGAACACCTTGCGCTGCCCGCGAACTTCAGCGATGACCGTCAACGTCCGGCCAGACGCGACACCGAATTCCAACGCCAGACCCGTCTTTGGAGACTGCTCCACCGCATGTCGGAGGATGTCCTGCGGGTGGAAGAACGGGCGGGCATCGCGGAAGGCGTCGACAGCGAAAGCAGCTGAATCGTCCGCGGCCGCGCGCTCCATCGCCGTATAGACGTCTCGCCGCTGCCGTCGCTCGAATTTCGTCAACCAGGCCATCAGTTCGTCATGCCGTGCCCTGCTCACCTCCCGGTCACGCTCGGCGTGCTGTTCGAGGTAGCTGTCTAGGACCCGTCCCACCCCGGCCAGCAGCCAGGACTTCGCGATTTTGCGCGGACCCGTGCTCATCCTCGTTGTTCCTCCTCGCAGCTAGGGTGCCCGAGGGTAGGGGACAAGCCGGTCCGGCGCAGCGGTTAGTGCCGGTTTTTCGCTGGGTCGAGGCGACGATGGCTGACCAAGGCGTTGTCGACGTCGACAGCTTGGATGACCAGGCCCGCCTGGCCGAGCCGCAGAAGCTCTTGACCACTCGAAGCCGGCACGTGACTCAGTCCAGCAGATACTGCGGCTTCTCGCCTGTCGCCCAGGGACTCTCGGGCGGCGTGACCGTGAGCGATGAGGTCCGCCCAAGGGCGGTCCAGCTGTTGGAAGAGGTGCTGCAGGGCCGCACGTACGGCGGGTTCGTTCTGCTGGGTTATCGCGGCCAGCAATGCCGGATCGCTACCTGCCACTCGGGTGACATCAGCGAAACTCCCTGCCGCCAATGCCGGGATCAGCGGCCCTGATCCAGCTGCCAACGCCGAGAGCGCAAGCGCCAACAGGTGCGGGAGGCCGCTCACCATGGCCATCGCGTCGTCGTGCTCGCCCGGCGTCATCGGGATGACGCCCGCACCAAGATCTGTGATGACGTCAGCCACCTTGAGCCACCGCTCGATTCGGCCGCGATTGTCGTCATCATCGAGGCACAGCGCCCAGGTAGCACCCCTGAACAGCTCCGCGTCTGCGGCCGAGAAGCCGTTGTGTTCCGTGCCAGCCATCGGGTGGCCCCCGATGTAGCGCTCAGCAAGTCCAGCAGCACGGACGGCTTTGCCCACTGACTGCTTAAGCGAACCGACATCAGTGAGTGTTGCGGTGTCCGAGATCTGCACGCTGTCCAGGGTCGAAGGCAGACCGTCGGTCAATGCCCTCATGGGCACGGCCAGGACGACGAGATCAACACCCGAGAGGTCGGCAGTGATGCTCAGGCCGCTGGCCGCCGCTTGCGTGCGAGTCGCTGCGTCAGAGTCCCAGCCCATGACAAGGTGGCCGGCGTCCCTGGCCGAAAACGCGAAGGAACCACCGATCAGACCGAGCCCCACGACTCCGATTCTGTTCACTGATCCTCCGTGCCTGTGAGGAGCTCCGTCCTGATCGGTGTCATTGCAGTGGCTCGTCGCGACGGTAGACGCGGGCGAGCACCTCGGCTACCCGCCGGCCGTCGGACTGCGCGATCACACTGACGCGGTAGACCGCCATCCGCCGGGTGCGGCTGAGCTCCTCGGCCTCGGAGACCAGCACCTCCCCGAGCGCGCCGGCCGAGAGGAACTCGGTGTGCAGGTCGACGGCCACGGCCTGTTTGCCGTGACTGTTGGATGCGGCCGCGAATACGGTGTCGGCTAGTGCCATGGTTGCTCCGCCGTGGGCCACCCCATGAGCATTGAGGGTCTCGGCGCGTACGGCCATCCGAGCCCGCGCGTACCCAAGCCTGATCTCCTCGACCACGATGCCGAGGTGCGCGGCCAGCGGGTCGTTACGCAGGTACGCCGACAGGGCGGGTGGGAGGTCGTCGGGAGGGGCCATGATCAGACGCTATGACACCGAGGTCCGCGCTCATCACTCCCGCCATCTCCGACTACGTCATTGCGCACACCGAACCGCCGGACGAGGTGATGGCGGCACTGATCGCGGAGACCGCATCGCTGCCAGAGGTCAACATGCAGATCGCACCGGATCAGGCGGCCCTCATGACGCTGCTCGCCAGATCGATCAACGCGCGGGCAGCGATCGAGATCGGGACCTTCACCGGCCTGTCGGCCTTGGCCGTGGCCCGAGCGCTGCCCGAGGACGGCTCGCTGCTCTGCTGCGACGTCAATGCCGAGTGGACCGCAGTCGCCCGCCGCTACTGGGAGCGTGCCGGGGTCTCGAACCGCATCGAACTACGGATCGGCCCGGCCGCCCAGACCCTCGAGGCGCTGCCCGAGGAACCGACATACGACTTCGCGTTCGTCGACGCCGACAAGACCGGGTACGCCGGCTACATCGCGGCGCTGTATCCGCGCATGCAGACCAACGCGCTGGTGCTCCTGGACAACACGCTGCGCGGTGGGCGGGTTCTGGGCAGCCGGGAGACCAGCGCGGACGATGCCGCGATGATCGCGCTCAACGACCAACTCATCACCGACGTCGGTTGGGACACGGTGCTACTTCCCATCGCCGACGGTCTCACCCTGCTGCGCAAGCGGTGACTCTTGGTTGATCAAGCTAGGAGAAGGCCGGCTCAGTGCAGGCCGAAGGTCTTGTCCCACTCCTCGGGCGAGGTGAGCGCTGGTAGGGCCGCCTTGTACTCCTCGGCCAGGGCCGGCCATTCGCGAGTCGCCCTTTGGTGCAAGGCGATCGAGCGTCGCAGCATCGACCGGAAGGTCTCCGGATCGCGCTGATACCAGGACTGAGCCGTCCCGTCCGCTGTGGTTACCAGAGCGGAGTCGTAGCGCGAGAGCATCCACCAGCGGGTGTCCATGGCAGCGATCGAGGCCTCCGGATGTTCTCGTGAGCTCTCCCGGATCCGGCGGAACTGGCGCAGCGCTCCCGTCCCGGCCGTCGCTGCGATCTGCAGGAGGTTCTTCGGCAGCTCCGGAGCCTTACCTCGCTTGGGCGGGCGCACCCGGCGTGGAGTCGGGAAGGCGTCCAGATCACGCTTAGTGAGGGCGTCGATGAACTTGGCACGGGTGGCACGGACCTTGGCCAGGCCCGTGGGCAGGTCGGCATGCAGTCGCTCCGGTCCGTCCAGGACGTCCTCCAGCGCTTGCAGCCGGAGCTCCACGGCGGAATATTGCAAGGCGAGCAGTTGCTTGAGGTCACCGCGCAGGCTCCACGAGATCAGATTGCCGCCGCGGGGGTACGGGGAGTGCAGCAGGGCAACGACCCAGCGGTTGCGCTGGTGGTAGTAGGCCTGCCAGTCGGTCGTGTCGTCCTTGTCCATCCAGGGGACATGCCAGACCGCAGCTCCCGGGAAGGTCACGGTCGGGAAGCCCGCCTTGCCGGCCCGCAGCCCGAACTCGGCGTCATCCCACTTGATGAACAACGGCAGACTGAGCCCTATCTCCCGGATCACATCGACCGGGATCAAGCACATCCACCAGCCGTTGTAATCGACGTCGAATCGCTTGTGGACCCAGGCGGTGGCGCGCAGGTTCTTCACCGCGAAGTTGTGCGCCTGCGTCGTGCCCTCGACCGGGCCCCAGAAGAACAGCCACTCCTTGACCGTCTCGGCCCAGGAATGCAGGACCGAACGTTCGTACATGTTGAACATGTGCCCGCCGACGACGGTCGGTGTACGGCACTCGTCGGCAAACGCAACCGCCCGAGCGATCCCCTCCGGCTCCAGCACGATGTCGTCGTCGAGCAACAGGACGTACCGGCTCTTCCCTGCGGCCAGTGCCTCGCGCATTCCGCGCGCGAATCCACCCGATCCACCGAGATTGCGCTGGCGGATGACCCGCAGTTTGCCTTTCAGGCCGGCGTCGCACTCGGCGAAATCTGGCTGATCGACCACGTTGTCGGTGCCCTGGTCCATGACCAGGATCTCGTCGAGCACGCTTAGCAGCCCGTCGGCCGCAGCGAGCTGGCGCAGCTGGGCCGCGCAGTAGTCGGGACGGTTGAAGGTCGTGATCGCGATCGTCGAACCGCCACGCTCGAGCCCACGATCGGGGACCGACCACTCCGCGGACTCCAGCAGCGCCGGCTCGTGACCGGCGACCATGTCGAACCAGTACCAGCCGCCGTCCCCGAACGGCGCCAGTGAGAGGTCGACTTCCAGGACTCCGTCGGTGACCTGCGTAGCGGCGACCCGCTCGGTCGCGCCGCGGGGGTTGGACCGGTAGACGATGACCAGGGGCGCGCCGGTCACCCGTACCGAAAGCTGCACGCCGGACACATCGGTCCACCGGCGCCAGTACGCGGCCGGGAAGGCGTTGAAGTACGTACCGAACGAGATCCGCTCGCCAGCGGGCAGTTCCAGGCTGCGTCGGCCACGGATGAAGTCGCCATGAGCCGGGGTGAACATGACCGGGGTCTGGACCCAGTCCTTCTTTTTCGGTTTCTCCGGATCGATTCGGGTCAACGGGTCGACGCCGATGAACGGGGTGAAGTCGAGGTAGAGCGGCATCGTGTCGAGGTCGCCGTCCTCTGGAAAGACAACTCTGGCCACGACTCGACGGGGAGCCCGATCCTCGGCGGCGGTGGGTTCGATGCTGGCGGTGTCGGCCGGGGGCAGAGACGGCTCATGGACGTTGGTCATACGTGGTTGCTGTCCTCCTGCGAGCGGGGCTGAGAGCCACTCGTCGACAGATCTGGGATGCGGTGCCAGGCACTCGCCTGCGCGGGCGCGAAGACTTTGACCTGTCCACAGACTAGCTCAGCCACTCTCGCTCCGAGCGCCGTAGGCACTACCGTGCCCGGAAGCGGGGTACCGCGAAGTGCCCCGATCGATGTCGCTGGAGAGGTTGGTCATGGCAGTCGCCGAGGACGACGCCGTGGACGGTTTCGCGATCACCGCGAGTCGTGAGTCCGGGGTCTGGCGTTGCGGCGTCCTCCCGCCTGCCGTGCTGGACAGCGTGGAGAGTTGCATCCGGGCGACCCGCCAGCAGCCCGGCGAGGGGGGAGCGCTCGGTCTGGTGAACATCAGCGACGAATTCTTCGTCGTGATCCGGGCAGCTGGCGGTGGCGATGACGTCCGGCTGCTGCTCTCCGATGCCACTGCAGCGTTGGACTGGGACTTCGCGGCCGATGTCGCACAGCGCTTGGATGAGGATGTCGACGAGGACAGCGCCGACGAATTGTGGCCGATCGGCGACCTGGGCATCCTGGAGGATCTGGGCCTGCCCGCCGGGGAACTACGGATGATCGTGGACGATCTCGACCTCTATGCCGACGAGATGCTGGGTCTGATCGCCCGCCGGCTCGGGTTCGCCGAGGAGTTCGCGCAGGCATTGGACACCCTGCCCCGGTAATGGTGCTGGATTCGGCGTACGCGACGGCGATGCTGACCGCCCTGGAGCTTGCGGCGACCGCACCCTCCTGGGGTGACGTACCGGTCGGAGCTGTGGTGCTCGATGCTCACGGTGCGGTGCTGTCCACCGCGGCCAACGAACGGGAACTCCGCAGCGACCCGACGGCGCACGCCGAGGTCCTGGCACTGCGGGCGGCCGCCGAGAGCAGCCGATCGTGGCGACTGACCGGTGCCACGCTCGTGGTCACTCTGGAACCCTGCACGATGTGTGCCGGCGCCGCTGTCCTGGCCCGAGTGAGCCGGATCGTGTACGGAGCGAGCGATCCGAAGGCCGGCGCGACTGGCTCACTGTGGGACGTGGTGCGCGACCGGCGGCTCAATCACCGTCCCGAAGTCCTCGGCGGACTGCACGCCGAGGAGTCCACGCGCCTGCTGGCGGCCTTCTTCGCCGAGCACCGGCCAGACTCGTGACCGTACGGGGTGGGTATTCTCGCCGACGGTGGCGTGTCCGAGCGGCCTAAGGAGCACGCCTCGAAAGCGTGTGAGGGTTTACCCCCTCCGTGGGTTCAAATCCCACCGCCACCGCCATGCACGATGTGCATAACCGCAGGTCAGACCCATGTTCGGCCTTGTGATTACCGGCGAAACGGCCCGATTGGTCACCAAGTGGTCACAGCGGCTCACAGCTGCGGCCTGCCGAATCGCCGGTCGAACTGTGCCTGAAGAGACGCGGGCATCGCCGGGTACAGGTGCTCAAGCCGTTCCCGAGCTGAGTCATCGAGCCCTTCGAAG
>JBPCPI010000263.1:0-6874 GCA_050999295.1 Geodermatophilaceae bacterium
CCGGACGGCCTGGGAGCTGCCCTTGGCCGTAGCCAGCCGGCGCAGGCTGGTTCCTGAGCTCCCGGCCTGTCCGGGCGTGGGGCCCCCGCCCTTGGTGGTCTTGGAGCCCCTGGTGGTCTTGGAGCCCTTGGTGGACGCGGAGCCCTTGGCGGCCGTTGTCCGGAGCGCTCGACTCGCCGGCGCCGGGCGCGCGGGCCGCCCGCTCTTCTCGTTCGCTGGCATGTCGGTTACGACGCTAGCAAGGGCGATGAGCAGAAATTCCGGGCGAGGGGTTTGCATCCCCACCACGGGTTGGTTACGGTCGCGTCACGGAGCCGAAACTGGCTCTTTTCTGCTGTCTAGCCCACGGTAACCGAGCGTGAGCGCAACCGCACACAGGGACAGTTTTCGGGTCTTCCGGTACACGCGGGGTCCGTGGCTTGGACTGCAGTCCATTGGGTCGAAGAAGGGGTCAGGTGTCGCGTCACCGCACACCCCGCGCCGAGCGCGAGGGGAGCCGCATCCCACGACCCCCCAGCAACCGTGGCCCGCTGATCCTCGCGGCACTGGTGATCGGTGCCGTGCTGGCCTGGCTTCCCGGCGGCGTTGCAGGCCCCCAGACCCCCGCTTCGGTGAGCGCGGACAGTGCGTACGGCGTCGGCAGTGACAGCGGCGTCCCGCTAAGCGCCGATGACACACCCCGCCAGGCCATCTCCGAGGCTGAAGCGGCCGCGCGTCTGGAGTCGCTGGCTGCCTCGCGCTCAGCGCGCGACGCGAGTCCTGAATACTTCCTGCCCGTCAACGGACGCTTCACCAGCTGCTTCTGCATGCGCTGGGGGAGAATGCACCAAGGCATCGACATCGCGGCGCCCACCGGCACGCCGATCGTGGCACCCGAAGCGGGAGTGGTCCTCGAAGCCGGGCCGGCCAGCGGCTACGGAAACGTCATCTATCTCCAGCACGAGAGCGGCGATGTCACGGTCTACGGCCACATGTCCGAGGTCCTCGTCGACGCCGGCCAGATCGTCGAGGGGGGGGAAGTCATCGCTGAAGTCGGGAACGAAGGCTTCTCGACCGGCCCGCACCTGCATTTCGAGGTGCGCGTGGGCGGGCGCAACGGTGCTCCGATCGATCCTGAAGATTGGCTGCTCGAGCGCGGGATCGACGTCCGCACTTAGCCCACGAGCGAGTGATGCGCCTACTGCACCGCGGCAGCGAGCGCTAACCGCGCAGGACCTCGGTGCGGCGCCGGCCGTACTAGAGCTTGTGGACCGGTGCGTATCGCAGGATGAGCCGCTTGTAGCCGCCCGTGCCGAAGTCGATCGTGGCCTGAGCCTTGTCGCCGAGGCCGGACACTGCGGTGACGGTCCCGAGCCCGAACGCATCGTGACTGACTCGATCGCCGGGTTCGAGTGAGATCAGCGGGCGGCTGCCGAAGCCACCGCGCAATCCCCCACTGGACAGGCCCGTTGCGGCCACCCGTGCCTGAGCAGAGCCGAGCGGGGAGGCAGGTGCGGCTTGCATACGTTCCCAATCCACGAGATCCGGCGGTAACTCATCGAGAAACCGTGATGCAGGGTTGTACGAGGGCTGCCCCCACGCGGCGCGTACCGCCGCGCGCGAGACGAACAGCCACTTCTGGGCCCGGGTGATCCCGACGTAAGCCAGCCGCCGCTCCTCCTCGAGCTCTCGCGGATCCCCGAGGGATCTCATGTGCGGGAAGATCCCGTCCTCGAGACCGGTGAGGAACACGACGGGGAACTCCAGGCCTTTGGCGGTGTGCAGGGTCATCAGGGTGACGACCCCGGCATCGTCTCCGGCCACCGGGACCTGATCGGCATCGGCGATCAGAGACACCTGCTCGAGGAATCCCAGCAGCCCACCCTCGAGGTTGGCCGCCTCGAACTCCGCGGCGACCGACACCAGTTCGGTCAGGTTATCCACCCGGCTCTCGTCCTGGGGGTCGTCCGAGTTGGCCAGTGCCTCGAAGTATCCGGTCTGGTCGAGCACCCCCTGCAGGATCGCCGCCGGACCGACGCCGGCGGTGACCTGCTCGGCGAAGGAGTCCATCAGCGCGATGTAGTCCGCGATCGCCGCTGCCGACCGTGGATTGATACCCGGCGCATCGTCAGCCCGGCGCAGGGCGTCGGTGAAGCTGATCCGCTCCCGTGACGCCAGCGCCTCGACGCAGACCTCCGCGCGGTCGCCGATTCCGCGCCGTGGGGTGTTCAGGATCCGGCGGACGCTGACCACGTCGTCGGGGTTGGCGATCGCCCGCAGGTAGGCAAGCGCGTCCCGTACCTCCTTGCGCTCGTAGAAGCGCACACCACCAACGACCTTGTACGGCATACCGACCCGGATAAACACCTCTTCGAAGACTCGGGAGGCGCTGTTGGTGCGGTAGAAGACCGCGACGTCTGCGGGACGGGCAAGATCGGCGTCGGTGAGCTTGTCGATCTGCTCGGCGACCCAGGCTGCCTCGTCATGCTCGTTGTCCGCGACGTAGCCGCGGATCGGCTCCCCTGCACCGGCATCGGACCACAGGTTCTTGGGTCGGCGCGCGGTGTTCCGGGTGATCACCGAGTTGGCGGCCGACAGAATGGTCTGCGTGGAACGGTAGTTCTGCTCGAGCAGGACGGTCGTCGCGTCGGGATAGTCACGTTCGAACTCATCGATGTTCCGAATCGTGGCGCCGCGGAAGGCATATATCGACTGGTCGGCATCACCGACGACACACAGCTCGGCGGGTTCCAGATCCTCGCTTTGGCCGAGAAGGTCACCGTCGGCGGTGCGCCGTTCGGGTCGTCCGACCAATTCGCGAATCAGCATGTACTGCGCGTGGTTGGTGTCCTGGTACTCATCAACAAGAACGTGCCGAAATCTTCGGCGATAGTACTCGGCCATGTCTGGAAATGCCTGCAGCGCATGGACTGTCGTCATGATGAGATCGTCGAAATCCATGGCATTTGCTTCGCGCAACCGGCGCTGATACATCCGGTAGGCCTCGCCGAGCACCTTCTGTGCACCCGTCGTGGGCGAGAACGACTCGTCGTCGATCAGTTCGTTCTTGAGGTTGCTGACCTGGTTGACCAGGAGTCGCCCTGGGTAGCGCCGCGGGTCGAGATCGAGATCCCGGGCGACCATGGTCATCAGGCGGGCGGAGTCGGCCTGGTCGTAGATGGAGAAGGTGCTCTTGAACCCGATCGTCTTGGCGTGCTCGCGCAGGATCCGTACGCACATGGAGTGGAAGGTCGAGACCCACATGACCCGGGCTCGGCCGCCCACCAGGCTGGCCACCCGGTTCTTCATCTCCCCCGCCGCCTTGTTGGTGAAGGTGATCGCGAGGATCGAGCCCGGGGCGACGTCTTGTGCGGCTAGGAGGTAGGCGATCCGGTGGGCGAGCACCCTGGTCTTGCCCGACCCAGCACCCGCGACGATGAGCAACGGACCGCCCTCGTGGATTACCGCTTCGCGTTGTGACGGGTTCAGGCCGTCGAGCAGTGCTGCGATCCGCCGCTCGCGAGGGTCGTTCTCCGCGGCGGCCGCGCGGGCGCCGGCTTCGGCATCGTCCTCGACGAGCGCCTGCTGGCCGTCACGGGCCAGGTAGTCGATGGGTGCAGGTGGAGCGGCCGGGCGAAGCCGGTCACCGACTTGGCTGGGGTTGACGGACATGTCAGCACAACTCTACGGCGCCGCGGTGACTTTCCCGACCGAGCCAGTCCTGTGGCATACTCCCGCGCATGTCCTTCAGCGCGCGTGAGTTTTACTATGGGTACCGGCCTCCGGTATCCGTCGCTGCTGACTGAGCACAGTCCACGACAGACACCCCGGGCCCGGCAGCCCGGGGTGTTGTTCTTCCCGGACGCGGGTCCACAGCTTCGGAGGAACCCGTGATCACCATGATTGAATCGCAGCCGCAGACCTCAGCCGATCCACCTGGGACTACGGCGCCGTCGTTGACCCAAGAGCAGACCGATGCGGCGATCGGCGACCTCCGAGTGGAGATCGACTCCCTCGACGCCGCGCTCGTGGAGCTCGTGGCACGACGCATCCAGCTTTCGAAACAGGTCGGCCGACTCCGGATGGCCGCCGGGGGCACGCGGTTGTCGTTGTCCCGCGAACAAGCGGTGGTCGCCAGATTCTCGGCCGAGCTTGGCGAGACCGGTACGTCGCTGGCGATGCTGCTCCTACGAGCGGGTCGTGGCCGGCTCTGAGCTGTTGCGCGCCTTGCCCAGCATCGCCCCCGTGTCCGGTCCTGCGTACATCTCGCCCGATGATGTCGATTTCGGCGCCGCCGGCACCATCGCCAGCTTCATCGATGCCGGACTGCACGTCACCTACTGCCTGATCGCCGATGGGGACGCGGGCGGCTTCGACGACGCGGTCGATCGCACCGCGATCCCGGCCATTAGCCAGAGTGAGCAGCGGCAGCCCGGCCGAGGCCTTCACATCTTCGGTACGGCCTGACCCCCGCATTGCTGCACTCACTTCGGGCCCTAGATTCCCGGCATGGCTGAACGGGACAACAGCGTTGGGGACCTGCACCTCGCGACAGTGGTCATCAATGTCAGGGACATACCGCGAGCGGTCCAGTTCTGGGCGGCAGCCCTCGGCTATCAGCAGCGCAAGCAGGAGTGGAATCCGGAGTTCATGATGCTGGTAGATCCCGAAGGCAAGGGTCTGCCGCTCTCCGTTCAGCTGACCGATACCGATCCGCGCGAACCGGTGCGCGTACACGTGGATCTCTACACCGACGAGCAGGACCGCCATGTCCGGCGCTTGGTCGCGCTGGGCGCGACGCGCGTCGAGGACTGGCCCTATCCCGACGACTGCGACTTCATCGTCCTACGGGATCCGGATGGCAACGAGTTCTGCGTCATCGACCACGCTGCGCTCTGACAAGCTGTGGCGAATCACGCAGAGGGTCAGAACGGCGGCGGGGCATCGTCGATCGGCGTGGGGTGATGACCTAGTTCGATGTCGGGGTCGGGCCCGAGCCGGGAGGTGCGGCCGGGTCTGAGATCGGGTACGTGTTCGGGGTAACTGTGTCCCGTCGGAGCCACCCAATCGATTCGGCCGTCGTGGCCGACTCGGACCGTCCACTGTGGATGTTGTTTCAACCGATGGTCGTGACGGCAGCGGGAGCGCAGGTTGGCCGCGCTGGTTGAACCCTGCGGGTGCGGAACGTTGTGGTCGAGGTCGACACGGGGGTTGCTGCAGATGGGCTGGGTGCAGCCACCGTCTCGGATAAGGACGTGCCGGCGCAGCGGAGCGGGCGGGTCGTGGACGGTGCTGCCCACGTCGAGCAGGGCTCCGGTGAACGGGTCGTAGACGATGCGCTGCCAGCCGGCGTCGGCGATCAGCCGAAGGGCGACCTCGGCCGGTAGTGGGCCGTATCCGGTCAGCGCGGGTGGTTCGGTGCTGCACCCGAGCAGCCACTCGGCGGAGACCTTGAGCTGGACCTGGCACCAGGCCGGCACCTTCGGTGGCCGGTGTCCTGCGGCTGCCCGACAGCCCTGGCCGCCGGCCTCCGGCTCGGGCCCGGTCGGCTGGGCATCAGTCGGATCGGGCGCGGGGTCGGTGACGGTGGCGCCGTCAGGGTGCGCGGGGCCGGCGTCGTCTGCCGGGACGGTGGGGTTCTGGTCGGTGGGGGCGGTGTTGCCTGGGCCCGGGAGGTCGGTGGGGCAGGTCCCGGTGAGGTAGGCGGTCATCAGGTCGGTCAGCGAATCGGCGCGGCGCTGGTCGGCGCTACGTTCATCGCCGGTTTCCCGAGACGCTTCGGCGTGGGTGTTGATGGCGGCCCACACAGCGGCGGCGTGGTCGGCAGGGAGTAACGCCCAGATTCCGGTCATCCCGTGCTCTCGCGGGTACTTCTTGACCGCCCTGGTGTTGCAGGCGTCCTCGTGTTTCTCGTCGGCATCCCGCGGGTCGACCGCCGCCACCGCGGCCGCGACCTGGGCCCGGAGCTTGCTAGGGGTCAACATCTCCGCCGCGGACAAGACCTGGTCCTGGACGAGGCGAGCATCGGTATCGGTCAGCGCACGGGTGCCCTCAGCGATGATTCGGGCCCGAACCGGGCAGATCCGGCCGGTCGCCAGAAAGCTCAGTGTGGCTGGGAGGCGATCGACCAGGTCCAGCGCGGTGTGCACCTTGATCCAGGC
The DNA here is from genome assembly GCA_050999295.1 of Geodermatophilaceae bacterium. Lineage (GTDB taxonomy): Bacteria > Actinomycetota > Actinomycetes > Mycobacteriales > Geodermatophilaceae > JACCQS01. The sequence goes on from JBPCPI010000263.1 coordinate 6,141, forward strand.
GGCTTGTCGCGAGCAAGTCAATGCCAGGGCGATCTCATCGACGTAGCAGGCCAATTCCTCCCGGCCGCCGGCTGCCACCCGACGTTGAGCCAGTTCGGCGATCGCCTGGGCCTGACCGGCCGCGGCCCAGCAGGCTTGGCGTTCGTACCCGGTGATCCGGTCGATGAGCGACCCGTCCCGACACTCATTGTCGATGCCGTCTGCCAGCGAGCGGGCCAGCACCACACCAGGGGCGTCAGCGAACGGATCGGGCATGAGGGCAGCCTCGGCTGTCACCTTCGCCAGCCACAGCTGTTCGGGGATCTCCTCCGGCGCGGCGTCCAGGATCTCGTCGGGAATGTCTCGGAGGGAGAACAGATACTCCTCCTCGGACATCCACGGCGGCCCGCAGCCACCGACAGGTCTGACGCTCGCGGCATCGTTCTTGTCCAACGGTCCACCTCCTCAACGATACTCGAACGTATGTTCGAAACTCTAGCGTAAGTTTCTGTCACGCACTAGCTTTCGGCAGAAAGTTTGTGAGTATTTCTCGGGGGAGCGCAAGCACGCAGGCGCACGGATTCTTGGTCGCGGATCGAAACGGGTCAGACAATGCGGCGGTCGGCGGCCCAGCGAGTGAGTTCGTTTCGGTTGGACACCTGCAGCTTGCGCAACACATTGGAGGCGTGTGTTTCCACGGTTTTGATCGAGATGAAGAGCTGCTGACCGATCTCGCGGTAGGTGTAGCCGCGGGC
>JBPCPI010000221.1:0-24376 GCA_050999295.1 Geodermatophilaceae bacterium
CCTTCTGTCCTTGCGCGAGGACCCGTCGGCAGCAGCGGTGGCAGGATGGGTTCGGGACAGACTCGCGCACCTGCGATCGAGCGTGGCCGCGATGTGACCGCGATCCAGGCGCCGCCCCACGAGCAGCGCATAGCCGTCGGGATGCGGAGCCTCGTCGAGGTGGTGGCCCGTTGCGGGCCGGGCGGGCGGACTCTCCTTCCAGTGGTCCGGGCGACCGGGGCGATGGCCGTTCGGCGCACCGGGGAACATCGAATCCACTTGGTAGCCACCGCGTTCGGGCCACTCGGCGGCGACATCGCGGTGATCCGGCTGCACATCGAGGAAGGCGCCCGCCTAAAGGTGTGCAGTGTCGCCGCTTCGGTATGCCTGCCCTCGCGGGAGCCCGCCCCATCGCGCGCAGAGCTGCACGCCGAGGTGGCCGATGGGGGTCGGCTGAACATCCTGCTCGAGCCCACCGTTGTCGCAGCCGGCGCCGAGCATCACGCCGGTACGGAGATCGCCCTGTCCGGCGAAGCGCGGCTGCGGGTCACCGAGCGCGTAATACTCGGCCGGTACGGGGAAGTCCCCGGCCGGTGGATCGGCACGACCCGACTCGAACGGGACGGTCACCCCGTGCTGCACACCACGATCGAACTCGGCCAGGGATCTCCCATGTGGAACTGGCCTACGACTGCGCGGGCGTACGCGACCGATCTCGTCCTGGATGGCGAGGCGCCGGCCACCGCCCGGACTGGCCCGAAAGCGGTGCTGCTTCCACTGGTCGGGGGATTGGTCAGTACGGCGTGGGGCGAGCGACTCGACCAGGTGCTAGCAGCCAACGACAATCTGATCACGACGAGAGGTGGAGGGTGATGAGTGAGTTCGCTGTTCGCTACATCGTGGACGACGTCGCACAAGCGACGGCCTTCTACAGCCAACGGTTGCAGTTCGACGTAGAGATGGATGGCTCGCCAGGGTTCGCCGCGATGACCCGCGGAGACCTTCGGCTGTTCCTGAACGCCAGCGGCGGAAGTGGTGGCGCCTCGCAGGCGATGCCAGACGGCGCGCTACCCGAGCCCGGAGGATGGAACCGCTTCCAGATCGTCGTCGAGGATCTCGAGGGCGAGATCGCCCGGCTACGCAATGCGGGCGCATCCTTTCGCAACGACATCGTCAGCGGCCGCGGCGGTAGCCAGATCCTGCTCCAGGATCCGTCGGGCAATCTGATCGAACTGTTCCAGCCGGCCAGCTGAACTCAGTCGATCATCGGGGCCATGGGGGTTTCGGATCCGGCGATAACCCGGGGTAATTTCGATGATCAACTTCAAGGCGTTTTACGCGGAGCGGCACGCAGGTGCGGATGCACGCCGGGGGTCAGCCCAACAGACTCGGCTACCCGTCTCAGGAGGGCGATCAGGGCTTGCCGTTCGGCCTGAGTCAGGTCCTTCCCCATCTCGTTCTCCAGCGCCGGCATAATTCGGCTCACCCGCGAGATCAGCGCTGACCCGGACCTCGTCAGGCGCACGTCAAACGCGCGCCGGTCCTGCTGGCTGCGATGCCGGCGCACCCAGCCCGCGCTCTCCATTTCATCGATCAGGCCCACCATGTTGTTGCGGTGAATCCCGAGCGCGTCCGCCAACTGCTGCTGGGTCTGACTCTTTGCGCCGGCCAGATTGCTCAGGACGCCATAGGCGCGTGGGGACACATCGATGGGCGCGAGCCGTTCGGCAAAGAGCTGAGCCGAGCGAGCGCCCACCTGTGAGAGCAGGAACGCCAGGGAATCAGCATGGGGAGCCTCGTGACCTGAGCTCATGGCTTAACATTATGCCCTGTCTGATACTGTCATTAAGAGTGACAATCACTTGACGGGCTTAGTACTAGGTGTAGACGTGAGAATTGCGGTCGTGGGAGCGTCAGGACGTGCCGGCCGGCGAGTCGTTGAGCAGGGGCTTGCAAGGGGTCATCACGTGACCGCACTCGCGCGCCGAACCGACTCGATACAGCAGCAACACGAGGATCTTGTCGTGGAGCTAGCAGACGTACTTGACGCGGACCGACTTGTCGCCGCACTTGGTGGCTCCGAAGCCGTCGTCTCCGCCCTGGGGATCGGCGCGTCCAGAGGAGCAACGGTTGTGTACTCCGCGGGAATCACGAACGTGCTCAGGGCCATGCGCGCTAACGGGATCAGCAAGCTCACCGTCATCTCGGCAGCCCCGGTTGGTCCTCGAGCCGAGCAGCCACTCCTTGAGCGGCGGGTGATGATGCCGTTGCTGGATCGTGTGTTTGGCGCGACCTATGACGATATGCGCCGGATGGAGGCAGTGCTACACGCCAGCAACGTCGACTGGGTCTCGCTGCGGCCGCCTCGGCTGGTCAATAGGCCGGCCACCGGCTGCTACCGAGTGGGCGCCGAGGGACCGCTCGCTCGAGCCCGCAGCATCACCTACTCCGACCTGGCCGCCGGACTGCTGGATTCCCTAGACCGGAAGGATTTATACGGCCGAGCCGCATTCATCGCCAACTAGGGTCGGAGCGTGACTGGACCGAGAACCGTACGCGCCGCCCGAGGCACCGAGCTGACCGCCCGCAGCTGGCAGACCGAGGCACCGCTGCGGATGCTGATGAACAATCTCGATCCCGAGGTGGCCGAACGGCCCGACGACCTGGTGGTCTACGGCGGCACCGGCAAGGCCGCGCGGGACTGGCCGAGCTTCGACGCGATGGTCCGCTCGCTCACGAACCTGGGCGACGACGAGACGCTGCTCGTGCAGTCCGGTCGTCCGGTCGGCGTCTTCCGCACCCACGAATGGGCACCGCGCGTCCTCATCGCGAACTCCAACCTGGTCCCGGACTGGGCGAACTGGCCGGAGTTCCGCCGCCTGGAGAACCTCGGGCTGACGATGTACGGGCAGATGACCGCCGGTTCCTGGATCTACATCGGCACTCAGGGGATCCTGCAGGGTACGTACGAGACGTTCGCGGCCGTGGCCGAGAAGCGGTTCGGCGGCAGCCTTACCGGCACCCTGACCGTCACCGGCGGATGCGGCGGCATGGGCGGGGCGCAGCCGCTGGCGGTCACGCTCAACGACGGCGTCTGCCTGGTGATCGACGTGAGCGAGCCGCGACTCAGGCGGCGGATCCGCGACCGCTACCTCGACGAGGTGGCCGACGATCTCGACGACGCGGTACGCCGCTGCGAGGCCGCCCGCGACGAGCGCCGGCCGCTGTCGGTCGGACTGGTCGGCAACTGCGCCAAGGTCCTCCCGATCCTGCTCCAGCGCGGCGTCCAGGTGGACATCGTCACCGACCAGACCTCGGCGCATGACCCGCTGTCCTATCTGCCCGAGGACGTGGACCCGGACGACTGGGACGACTACGCGCGGACCAAGCCGGAAGAGTTCACCGACCGAGCCCAGGCGTCGATGGCCCGCCATGTCGAGGCGATGGTCGGCTTCATGGACGCCGGCGCGGAGGTCTTCGACTACGGCAATTCCCTGCGCGACGAGGCCCGAAAGGGCGGGTACGACAGGGCGTTCGACTTCCCCGGCTTCGTCCCGGCCTACATCCGTCCGCTGTTCTGCGAGGGCAAAGGCCCGTTTCGCTGGGTCGCCCTGTCCGGCGAGGAATCCGACATCGCCGCGACAGATCAGGTGATCCTCGACCTCTTCCCCGATGACGACCGGCTGCGCCGCTGGATCACCGCCGCCGGGGAACGCGTTGCCTTCCAAGGACTTCCCGCCCGGATCTGCTGGCTCGGGTACGGCGAACGCGACCGCGCCGGACTGCGCTTCAACGAGCTGGTGGCCACAGGTGACGTAGCCGCTCCGATCGTCATCGGCCGGGACCATCTCGACTGCGGATCAGTGGCCTCGCCGTACCGGGAGACCGAGTCGATGGCCGACGGATCGGATGCCATCGCCGACTGGCCGCTGCTCAATGCCCTGCTCAACACCGCCTCGGGCGCCAGCTGGGTCTCGATCCATCACGGTGGCGGGGTCGGAATCGGCCGGTCGATCCATGCCGGGCAGGTGTGTGTGGCCGACGGCAGCCCGCTGGCGGCGCAGAAACTCGAGCGCGTGCTCACCAACGATCCCGGCACGGGAGTCATGCGGCACGTCGATGCCGGCTACGAGCGCGCCGAGAACGTGGCCGCGGAGCGCGGCGTCCGGGTACCGATGAACGAGTCGTGACCGCCCCCGACTCAGCCGCGGCAGCGCCCGTCGCGACCAGATCGTGGTGGTGCCCGCAGGCCTGGTTGCCCGGGGGCGTGGCCGCCGACGTACGGCTCACCGCGGACGAGCAGGGTCGCCTGAGCGAGATCGAGACCGGCGCACGACCCGCCGACGGCGACGTCCCGCTGCCGGGGATCGTCCTACCGGGATTCGCCGACGCCCATTCGCACGCCTTCCACCGCGCGCTGCGTGGACGTACCCACAGTGGCGACGGCACGTTCTGGACCTGGCGGGAGGCGATGTACGCCGTCGCTGCACGGCTTGACCCCGACTCCTACCGCGAGCTGGCCACTGCGGTCTACGCCGAGTCCGCACTCGCCGGCGTGACCTGCATCGGTGAGTTCCACTACCTGCACCACGACGCAGGCGGGCGGCCGTACGAGGACCCGAATGCGATGGGCGAGTCCCTGCGCGAGGCTGCGTCGGCGGCCGGGATCCGGGTGACCCTGCTAGATGCCGCGTACCTCAGCGGTGGCCTGGACGCCGCGGGACACCAGCCCCTGAACGCCGTGCAGCAGCGGTTCGGCGACGCAGCCATCGACGCCTGGGCCAACCGGGTCGACGCGCTGCAGCCGGACCAGAACACGCGGGTCGGGGTGGCCGTGCACTCGGTGCGCGCGGTGCCGGCCGAGAACCTCTTCCGGATCGGTGCGGTGGCCGATGGTCGGCCGCTGCACGTACACCTGTCCGAGCAGCCTGCCGAGAACGAGACCTGCCAGGCGGTGTACGGCTGCACGCCCACCGAGTTGCTCGACCGGCACGGTCTGCTCGGCCCGATGACCACGGCCGTACACGCGACCCACCTGACCGAGTCCGACATGGAGATCCTCGGCGCGCGACGGGTGACTGTCTGCCTATGCCCGAGTACGGAGGCCGACCTGGCCGACGGGTTGCCGCCGACCGGCCCACTCGTGGCCGCCGGGGTCCGGCTGTGCGTCGGCAGCGACCAGCACGTCCGGACCGATCTGCTGGCCGAGGCCAGGGGGGTCGAGCTGCACGAGCGGCTGCGCACCGGCCGACGCGGCACCGTACCCCCGGCTGCCCTGGTCGACGCGCTCACCGGCAACGGCCACGCCGCGCTGGGCTGGCCCGAGGCGGGCCGCCTCGAGGTCGGAGCGCCTGCGGACTTCGTGGCGATCGACACCTCGAGCGTTCGTACGGTCGGCACCGACCTCGACCAGATCGCGATGACCGCGGGCACCGCCGACGTCCGAATGGTGGTGATCGGCGGCTCAACGGTCGTCTCTGACGGCCGGCACATCCTCGGTGACGTCGGACAGCTCCTCGCCGACGCTCTTCAAGGGCTCGCTCACCGCGGAGTTCATGCCGACGGCTAACGCACCCCTCGGCTATGAGGTGGCGCGCGGGGTGGAGGAGCCCGATCGCTTCGTGGTTCGCATCCAGTGGGATTCAGTCGAAGGCCACGAGCAAGGTTTTCGCGCCGCCCCCCACTTCGCTGAGTTCTGCACCGCGGTCAAGCCCTTCTTCCCCCAGATCCAGGAGATGATGCACTACTCGGTCCGCTTCGGGCAGCATTGACGCGTCGAGCAGACTGCGCTGCAGCGCTCCTATGAGATCGCGGTCGGGTGCATGGGCTGGTAGAGGCCGAGTTCGCCGCCTCCGGGGGTCTTCATGGCGGTCAGGAGCCCCCAACCCTCGTTGCTGATCTCCTTGGTGAACTCCACCCCATCGGCCTTCAACGTCTCGACGGTGGCGTGCACGTCGTCGCACATCAGATATAGCTCCTGGCTGGGAGGCCCGTCCGTCGGATGGCACGCGAGTTCACCCGGCGGGAGGGTGAAGATGAGCCAGCCGTCGCCGGAGTCGACCGAGGGGAACTTCAACACGTCACGGAAGAAGCCGCGATCGGCCTCGGCATCACGGGTGAACAGGATGGTGTGGGCGCCTATCAACATGTCGTGCTCCTTCGAGATGTTGTCGGTTCAGGATGGGTCGGGACGTGAGTGTTGGCGGGAACCGAGTCCGACACTGGGTAGCCAGAGGTCGAGCGCGGCGGTCAGTCGTTCGCGGTCGAGCACGTAGTGGCGTTCGCGGCCGTCCGGTCGGACGGAGATCAAACCGGCCTGGACGAGGACTCCGAGGTGGCGGGTCGTGGTCGGCCACGAATGCGAGAAGCGGGCCGCGAGTTCGCCGGCTGTCATGGAGCCGTCCCGGGTGTGCAGGACCTGCAGGATGTGGCGTCGGGTGTTGTGCGAGAGGGCGCCGAAGACGCCGTCGAGCTGATCGAGTTCACGTAGTCCGCGGGGCTTACGGGAAGCCGCCACATCAAGACAGGTCCACCGCGTGGACGGAACTGAACTCGAACATCGGGCGGCCACCGCGGGACTCGCACAGATCGCCCATGGCCTCCCATATCGCACTGATCTGCGGGTGTGTGTGCGCGCGAGGTGCACCCAGCGGATCTGCCCACTCGAAGATCTCGACGAATAGCGGCCCCGCAACGTTCTGCTCCGAGCCGAGGAAGACCTCGAACGGTCGGTTGGTGGCGAATTCGAGTTCGCGCAGCGCCGCTGCGTGGCGCCGGAGAATGCTCTTGAACTGCTCCTCGGCCCCGGGCTTGACCCGGTAGTAGTCGATCGAGATGACGGGGAAGGGCATGAGGAACTGTTTAGCGAGTCGGCTAAATATTGTCAAGCAGGGCCTCGCAGAAACCAGGTCCCGGCATGTGGGTTGGCTGGGAGTTGGCTGAGAGTCAGCAGATATTCAGCAGGCCCGACGTACCGTGAGGCATGGCTGGGGTCCGTGACGCGGGGATGAGCGCGCGGCATCGCTGGGGGCTGGTGGCTGGACTCGTTGCCGTGCTCGTTGCCATCCCGATCGTCATCTCGGTCCTGCCGGCGACCGATTCCGAGATCAGCGCGGGCGACTTGCTGCAGAAGGCGCAGGACTCGGGGGAGGTGACCTACTCCGGCTACGCGCAGTCCATCGGCGGCGTCCTGTTGCCGATCAACGATCAGCTTCCCGAACTCGTGGAACTCTTCGCCGACCGCACCACAACGCGGGTGTGGTGGCGCGGTCCCGAGGACTGGCGGGTGGACACGGTCGCACTGACCGGGGAGACCGGCGTACACCGCCGCGGGGCGACCACGTGGACCTGGGAGTACGAGAGGAATCGCGCCACCCGTACGCTGGTGCCGGATCTGCGGACCCCACGCCCGGATGACCTGCTGCCCAGTGAACTCGGGCGGCGATTGCTCAGCGAGGCCGGCACCGACGAGGTGACCCGATTGCCCGCGGAACGAATCGCCGGTATCTCTGCGCCAGGACTTCGGCTGCATCCGCGCGAGCCGCAGTCCAATGTGGACCGAGTGGAGATCTGGATCGATCCGGGGACGGGCCTGCCGTTGCGCGTCGCGGTGTACGGCGAGGGGGCCTCCGTCCCGGCCGTGACGACATCCTTCTTGGACATCGAGTTCGAGCGACCCAGTGCGGAGACGACGAACTTCTCGCCGCCCCCGGGCGCCCGCATCCAGGTCGACGAGGTCGATGACATCGTCGCCGCGGTGGACCGGTTCGGAGATGCCGTGCCGCCGGATCAGCTTGCCGGACTTGACCGCCGGGATGAGGCCGAGGGACTCGGCTCGGTCGGTGACTACGGACGCGGGGTCACCGTGCTGGTCGCCCTGCCGTTGTGGCAGGACTTCGCCGGGCCGCTACGTCGGCAACTGCTCGAGGCGCCTGACGTCGACACGACAAACTCGTACGGTACGGCGATCACGGTGGGGCCCTTCTCTGTCCTGCTGACCTTCGGGGGCGGCGGCAGCCAAAGTTTCCTGCTCACCGGGACCGTCGACCTCGCGACCCTGGAACAGGCCGCGCGCGACCTCCGGGCCGACCCTCCGGCGCACCGATGATCACCACTACCGGCTTGTCCAAGTCCTTCGGGCAGATCGTCGCCGTCGACGACATCGACCTCGACGTACGCGAGGGCGACATCTACGGATTCCTCGGTGCCAACGGCTCCGGCAAGACCACGACGGTACGGATGCTGCTCGGTCTCGTGTTGGCCTCCAGCGGAGAGATCGAGGTGCTCGGGAAACGAATGCCCAAACACGGCAAGACCGTTCTGCCCCGGGTGGGTGCCCTGGTCGAGGGTCCGGGGGCCTATCCGCACCTGTCCGGTCGCCGGAACCTCGCGCTGTACGACGCGGCCGGCGTCGGCGGGTCGCGTCGCACGCGCGGCGCCCGCATCGAAGCGGTCCTGGAAGAGGTCGGACTCGGCGGGGTCGACAAGCGCCCGGTCAAGGCCTACTCACTGGGAATGCGGCAGCGGTTGGGTCTGGCCTCTGCACTGCTGCGCAAGCCCGAACTGCTGATCCTGGACGAACCCACCAACGGCCTTGACCCCCAAGGTATTCGGGAGATCCGCGACCTGCTGCTTGCCCTGCACGTGGACGGCACGACGGTGTTCCTGTCCAGTCATCTGCTGGCCGAGGTCGAGCAACTGTGTACCCGGGTCGGCGTACTAGACCGCGGCCGACTCGTCCTGCAGGACCAACTCGACACCCTGACTGCCCCGACCGGAAACAGTGTCGTACGGACCCCGGACGCCGACCGGGCTCATGCGCTGCTCGACGGGCGCGTGCTGCACAAGGACGGGGACCGGCTGACGGTCACCGGTACCGACGCCTCGACGCTCAACGCCCTGCTCGTCCGGGAAGGCATCCGGGTCAGCGAGCTCGGGCCCGACCGTCGGACGCTGGAGCAGGTCGTGCTCGAAGCAGCCACGAACGCGGGGTCGGACCGGATGCCCGCGGTGTCGCCATGATCGCCGTCGAGATCACCAAGCTGCTGCGCCGGCCGCGTACCTGGGTGACGATCGTGATGCTCAACGCGCTGCCGACCTTGATCGCGGTGCTCCTGGCGCTGACCGACATCGGCCCGCGGCCGGGGGAGGGACCGGTCTTCCTGTCCTCGGTGCTGTCCAACGGCACGCTGTTCCCGCTGGCCGCGCTCGCGGTGATCCTGCCGCTGTTCCTTCCGGTGGCGGTGGCCGTGATCGCGGGAGACTCCGTCGCCGGCGAAGCCCAGTCGGGGACCCTGCGCTATCTCTTGGTCCGTCCGGTCGGGCGTACGCGATTGCTGGTGGCCAAGCTCGCGTCGATCTTCGTCTTCGTCCTGTTGGCCGTGGTTGTTGTTGCCGGGGTCGCCTACGTGGTCGGCACCAACCTGTTCGGCGCGGCCCCCGTCGCGTCCAGCGTCTCGGGGACGACCCTGACCAACAGCCAGATCGCGGTACGTACGGCGCTGGCGATCGGATACATCACGCTGTCGATGCTGGGCGTCGCCGCGATGGCGCTGTTCCTGTCCACGTTGACTGACTCACCGCTTGCCGCCACCCTGGGCGCGCTGGCCTTCCTGATCGCCTCGTCGCTGCTGTTCACTCTCGACGCGGCCGACGCGCTGTCGCCGTACCTTCCGACCCGCTACTGGCTTGCCTTCGCCGACCTGTTCCGGGATCCCATCGAGTGGCGCGACATCACCCGAGGCATAGCGCTGCAAGGGGTCTATGTCGGCGTCCTGCTATCGGCTGCCTGGGCGAACTTCAGCACCAAGGACATCACGAGTTGATCATCGGAAATTCCTGGGGTTCTCGGCCCGAAATCGCGGATAACCCCCACAGATTCCGATGATCAACAGGGAACGATGGGCTCAGCTGAGACGGCGGCAATCCTGTGCTGACAGCTGCATCGGTGGGCTCGCGCGGAGCTGTTCGACGACGATGCCGGCCACCAGCGGGTCGGTGATCAATCCGGAGTGCGAGACCTGCGAGTCAGCGCACACGCTCTGCACCGGAATGCCGAGTGCGCCGTCCAGCCGCGCCGAGTCCGGCGGGGTGACGGTTTCGTCCAGCGTCGTCCAGATCGAGACGAACTCTGGACCATCCGGGGTCTCGTCACCTGCGTTGAGTTGACGGAGCAGGTCGCTGTCCGGTGCGATCTGCGTGCATGCCGGACAGGCACCGGGGGCCACGTCCTCGGCTAGACGAGCCAGTTGGGTCCCGTGGTGGGGCGAACCAAGCGTGATCACGCGGCGGGCGATGGCGTCGCCTCCGAAGTCAGCGACCCACAGCCGGGCGACGACTCCGCCGGCCGAGTAGCCGACGACGTCCACCGACGGCGCGCCTGTGCGCTCCAGGGCAGCGGTTGCCGTGTCGGCGAGCGCCTGCGCCTGATCACGCAGATCGCCACGACCGTCACCGGGGAGTTGCATGACCGTGACGTCGCGTCCATCGACCCGCAGTGTCCCGGCGAGGACAGCTAGACCAGTCGTCGAGCCTCCGAGCCCGGGGACCATCAGGACCGGGCCGGGCTGGTCTTGCGCCACCGAGTCCGAGGGAACGGCGTTGCGTACGGCGACAAAGATCACGACCAGCGCAGCCGCGACCGCAACCGCGATGATGGCGAACAGGAGGCGGCGTCGTTGCGGTGCCAGGCCGGGAAACATCAGCCCATCCTGCCCGCCGGGAGGTGAAAATCGGCGTCAGTGCTGTATCGGTGCCCGCATGATCGTCCTCCGGCAATGACGCGGTGAGCTTCTGCTCAGAGGACACAGCCGAGCCAGCCCCAGCTCCGCAGCTGGCCCAGGCAGCACGCCGAACCCGAGTTGTGCCACCTTGTCCCTGGTCGGCGCGAGCTGCGAGGATCGCGACATGGCCGGGCCGCCGCCGCTCTCGCAGCTGAACGTCGTCGTCACAGACATGACCGCGTCGCTGAGCTTCTACGCTCGACTCGGGTGGGAGATCACCCGCGCTGGAGACGACCATGCCGTCGCACACTTCGCAAACGGGCTGAGCGTCGAGTTCGACACGGTCGACTTCGTGCCGATGTGGGATAGCGGCTATCGGGGGGACACCGGCGGAAGCACCGTGCTGGGAGTCTCGGTACCGCGCCGAGACGAGGTCGACGAGCTGTACGCCGAGCTGATTGCATCCGGTCGCGTGAGTCGACAACCACCCTACGATGCCTTCTGGGGCTCGCGGTACGCGATCGTCGAAGATCCCGACGGCAACCCGGTGGGCATGATGAGCCCGAGCGACGACGAGCACCGGACATGGCCACCGACGACGCCGCCGTCCTGAGCGAGACTCACGGCCTGTGCTTCCTGATCTGAGGGGCTTCGGGTGCTCGACAAGAGGTCTGCTGGCAGCACATACACGCCGGCAATGGCAAGTCGGCGACTGGGCTAGGAGACGGCTGGTGACCATCCGGAGCCCGCGTTTGGGGCCGGCCTACGGATGCCTATCAATCTGTCTGAGCCGGTCGCGGAAGTAAACGTGGTGTGGCAGCTTCGATTCAGGAAGCAGCGCCCGCAGCGGACGGGGCCGTTGCGGCATAGTCCACATCCCAGCCGACGATCAGATCATCGGTCATGACGTGCAGGCTGCGTTGGGTCAAGCGGAGGCCCTCGGCCACCCGTACGGTCCCCAGATCCCCGACCGCCTCGGTTCCCGCGCCGATGATCGTTGGTGCCATGCCGACGATCAGGCGGTCGGCGACCCCGGCGGCGAGCATCGAGGTAATCACCTTGGCACCTCCCTCGACCAGCAAGGAGCGCGCGCCGATCGAGTGCAGGAGGCGAAGTGCTGCCGCGATGTCCACGCCACCACGTCCGGACGCGACGATGCGCACCCCCACCTGACCGGCGCGCAGTAGCTTGCGCTGCGCCTGACCAGATCGCTCAGTGGTGAGCACGATCGTGGTCGCATCCTGATCGAGGATGCGAGCGGTGAGTGGGATCCGCAACGTGGAGTCCAAGACGATGCGCAGCGGTGAAACGCCCGGCACCATGCGGACAGTCAGTTGCGGATCGTCCTGCAGGACCGTGCCGACACCGACCAGAACACCGTCGCAGGCCGCTCGCAGGGCATGCGAGATCGAGCGTTCACCCGCACCGCTGATCCACTTCGAGTCGCCACTGGCGGTGGCTATCCGTCCGTCCAGCGTCTGGGCGTACTTGACGACGACGTGCGGTCGGTCCGGATGCACCCTGATCTCGCCGAGCAGCTCGCTGACATCCGCGACTCGCCCGCTCGACCCGTTCAGCACCTCGCCGGTCGGCTGCCGGTGGCCCAGGCGACGCTCCTTCGTCTGCAGGTAGCGACGGTTGCGGGTGTGCGCGGCGGTCGCGATCGGCTCGGCCCGCTCGACCTGGATGCCGGATGCCTCCAGACCGCTGATCTTGGCTGGATTGTTGGTCAACAGCCGCACCGAGCGCACGCCCAGCTCGATCAGCACTGCGGCCGCGTCGTCGTAGTTACGAAGGTCCACCGGCAGGCCCAGCTGCAGGTTCGCATCGAGGGTGTCCGCGCCGCCATCCTGTTTGACGTAGGCGCGCAGCTTGTTGATCAGCCCGATCCCGCGGCCCTCATGGCCGGTCGCATAGATGAGTACGCCGCGCCCCTCCGCGGCAATCGCCCGCAGCGCCATCCGCAGCTGCAGGCCGCAGTCACACCGAAGCGAGCCCAGGGCGTCCCCAGTCAGGCACTCGGAGTGCAGACGGGTGAGCACCGGGTCATCACCTTGCACCGCCCCCTGCACCAGCGCGAGGTAGACGAAGCCCGATGGGCACTCGTAGGCGTGCGCCTGGAACGAACCGTGAGGGGTGGGCAGCGCTACGGTCGCCACATGCCGCGGATGGTCCACGGCACCTCCCTCCTGCTCGCAGGCGGAAAGTAGCCGCGTGCCGGGAGTCTAAACGGAAGGGGCGGCGCTGAGTGCCCAAGCGGTCTTCTTTGTAGCACCGCGCACCGTCGCGATTCGCGAGGTTGCGCCGGCCGAGGTCGGCGACGGTGAGGTGCTGGTACGCACCAGTTATTCGGGGATCAGCGCGGGTACTGAGCTGCTGGCCTACCGCGGCGAGGTCGATCCCGGATGGCCGCTGGACGAGACGATCGGGGCGTTGGGCGGGACCTTCGGCTATCCGTTCCGGTACGGCTACAGCTGCGTGGGACGAGTCGAGCGGTCCCGCGCCGACCTACCCGAGGGCGCCCTGGTCTTCGCCTTCCACCCACATCAGGACCGGTTCGTCGCACCAGCCGCAGACCTGACCGTCCTGCCCGACACCGATCCGCGCCTGGCCACGCTCCTGCCGCTCGTCGAGACGGCGCTTCAGCTGTCGCTGGACGCGGGCGCGGTGGCCCGCGAATCCGTCGTCGTACTCGGCCTCGGCGCCGTGGGACTGCTCACCGCGGGTCTGCTGGCCAAGGCCGGTGCCCGGGTTGTGGCAGCCGAACCGCGGACCTGGCGACGGCAGGCCGCGGCGGCCTTCGGCATCGATGCAGTCACACCGGAAGCGCTTCCCGAGGCCGTTGCCGCCGCGACCGACCGGCGCGGTGTCCCGATGTTGATCGAGGCCAGCGGCAATCCGCGCGCCCTGGCCTCCGGGTTGGCGCTACTCGGCCATGAGGGATCCGCCCTGGTGGCCTCCTGGTACGGCACGAAGCCGGTGCCGCTGCCGCTGGGCGCCGAGTTCCACCGACGTCGGTTGTCCATCCGCTCCAGTCAGGTCTCGACAATCCCGGCCGCCCAACAGGCCCGCTGGACGGTGCAGCGGCGGCGCCGGGTTGCCCTGGAGCTGATGGACGAGCTTCCGCTAGCGGTGCTGGCCACGCACACCTTCCCGTTCCATGCGGCCGCGGAGGCATTCGTCGCCGCCGACCGCGGCGCAGAAGGGCTGCTGCACGCCGCGCTGCGCTACGAGTAAGCAGGTACGGGCAAGCAGGTACGGGCAAGCACTGTGCTATGGATAGCCCATGTACGAGGTCGGGACCGCCACCGAGGTGCGCGCCACGCACGTCATGCCGGGCATGCCAGGCCCGGAGGGCGAGCTGCATGCCCACGATTATCGGCTCGAGGTGGTCCTGCAGCGGGCGGAGTTGGACGAGTCCGGCTGGGTCTGCGACCTCGACGTGCTCGACGCCGCGCTGGCCGAAGCCGCGGCTCGCGTCGACGGCCACAACCTCGAGGTCATCCGGCCCGCCGACGCCGAGGCCGTCACCGTCGAGATCTTCGCCCGGTGGCTGCACTCGGTGCTGCAGGACGTGGCCAGCAAGGCTGGGGTGGACTACCTGCGGGTCCGGGTGTGGGAGTCCGACGTCGCCTTCGGCGGCTATGGCGGACCGATCGCCTGAAATCTGGGGCAGCGGATGATCGTGAGCGCGCAGGGTGCACGTCCACCAGGCACTCGGCGGCCACTCACCAGCCGACCGCGTCACCAACCTCGAGGGGCAGTACCTCAGGCAATGCAGACGGCCAGCCCATTACCTGCACAGCAGCTCGCCGTAGGCCGCCAGACACCGCTGCGCACAGCTGCGCCAGGTGAACCGCTCCAGCACCAGAGCCCGAGCGTTGCCGCCCATCCGGGCCGCGAGAGCCGGATCGCCAAGCAGCAGACCGAGCCGGTCGCGTAACGCTCCGACGTCGCCGGGCTCGACCAGAAAACCGGTCTCCCCTTCGTGGATTATCTCCGGCAGGCCGCCGACCCGGCTGGCCACGACCGGCAGGCCGCTGGCCATCGCCTCGAGCACCGACAATCCGAGCAGCTCGGAGATCCGCACATTCCGGCCGTAGCAGGTCTGCTGAACCGACGGAAGGGCGAACACGGCGGCGCGCCGGTAGAAGCCGGGCAGCTCGGCATCCGACGGCGACCCGGCGAAGGTGACCGCGCGTCCCTCGGCGAGGCGGGCGAGCAGACTCCGATAGCCCCGCTCGGGCAGCTGCGGGTCGTGACCGGCCGAGCCGGCGATGACCAGGCGCTCCCCCTCGGGCAGCGCCTGGATGAGCCGGTCGAGGCCCTTGTGCGGAGTCATCCTCCCGACGAAGAGCACCCCCCGCCGGTCGGCGGCCGGACCCGGTGTGAACCGGCTCGGATCGGCACCGCCGTAGATCACCCGGGTCCGAGACGGTGCCGCCCCGAGGGTGCTGGCCGAGTACGCCGAGACGGTGAGATACCGGTGGACCAGCCGCGGGAGCAGACCGAATCGGTCCCGGCCGGCCAACCCGTGATCGGTCACGACCAGTTGCTGGCGCAGGGCGCGTGCGGTGACCGCGGCGATCCGGCTCGGTGCGCTGAACAGATGATGGGTGTGCACGACGTCGGCCCCGTACACCGCTGCCGGCAACCCGAGCGCGACGGGATGCGCCGGATGCCCGTGTAGCCGGGTCACCGGGCGCAGCACCCGGATCCGCAAGCCGCCCGGCTCGCGGACGACCTGCGGCCGCGCCCCGAAAGTCACCAGCTCGCAGTCGATGTGTTCGGTTAGCGCCCGGGCGAGTTCCAGCGGGTAGCGTTCGCCCCCGCCGAACAGTCCCTCGACCCCGAAGGGTGTCGGTGCGACGTGGATGACGCGCATGTTGACGATCGACCTGCTCACGCTCGGCGATCCCGGACTGTTGACCGGCGGTTACTTGTACCACTGTCGGATGGCTGAGGCCGCCGCCGACCACGACGCCCGGATCCGGTTCCTGTCCTTCCCGACCTCCCCGTTCCCGCTGCCTGCCGGGTACGCCGGACGCCTGCTCGGCCGGGCCCGCCGCGCCGACACCGACGTCCTGCTCCTGGACAGCATCGCCGCCGCCTTCCTCGCACCCTGGTTGGCGACGCACCGGCTGGACCGTCCGCTGGCCGCCATCGTCCACCAGCCCCCAGGCGGCATCGACCACGGCCGGCTGCGAACCCGGCTGCAGGCGCGGGCCGACGTGCTGACCTACCGCCGGGCGCGCAGGCTGCTGGTGGCCAGCCAGGTGCTCGCGGACAGCTTTGCCGCCGCGGGGTTCCCAGCGCAGCGGGTGCGGGTCGTGGTCCCCGGCCGTGACGTCGCAGCCGCCCCGTCCGGACCCGCCGAGGACCTCCGCGAGGGCCGCCGTACCGCGTTGCTGTCGGTGGGCAACTGGGTTCCCCGTAAGGGCCTGCTCGTCCTGCTCGACGCGTTCGCCCGGCTACCCGCCGAATCGGCCACCCTGCACCTGGTCGGCGATTCCGAGGCCGACCCGGGCTATGCCCAGCAGGTGCGCGGGCGGCTGGCCCGGGCCGACCTGACCGGGCGGGTACGGGTGCACGGGCCGGTCAGCAAGAAACGGGTTGCGGCCTTCTACCGCGACGCGGACGTCTTCGTGCTACCGAGTCTGCGCGAGCCGTACGGCACCGTGTACGGCGAGGCCATGGCCTTCGGGCTGCCGGTGGTCGGCTGGGACGCGGGCAACCTGCCGCACTTGGCCCGAGACGGCCTCGAAGGCGTGGTGCTCGAGCCCGGCGATGTCGATGGGCTGGCGCGCGCCCTCGGCCGGCTGGCGACCGATCCGGATTATCGGGCCCGGCTGGCCGCGGCGGCCCGCACCCGCGCACTGTCGTTTCCGACCTGGGCGCAGAGCGCCGCGCTGTTCTTCGCCGAGCTGCGCGAGGTGGCCGCGATGCGATGAACGTCGGGAGAGTTCGAACCGCGACTATGCGGTCCGAACTGACCCATGGATTCCTTCTACGGGCAGGGGGACACCTCGTTGAAGGACATCAGCACCGGCCCGTCCGGCCCGATCTGGATCCGCGCCACCGCGGCGTCCCTGACGAACATCCGCCAGGCCACTGCGTCCCCGACGCTCAGCGCCCAGGCGATCGCGGCCTTGATCGGTGAGACGTGGCTGACCACGATGATGTCATCGTGGCTTGCCGCGTCGGCAAGATCCTGACATGCGCCGCGCACCCGAGCGCCTACGGCGGCCAGTGACTCTCCGCCAGCCGGGACGTGCGCCACATCCGCCCGCCACCGCCGCCACAATCCCGCCGGGACGGAGGCGACCTGCTGGCCGTCGAGGTCGCCGTAGTCCATCTCGATCCAGCGTTCGTCGATCTCGACGGCTCCGCCGAAGGCTTGCGCCGTGGCACGAGCCCGGGTCAGCGGGCTGGAGATCACCCTGGCCGGGGACGGGAATGCGGACGCGAGGGCCTGCGCCTGCCTGCGGCCGAGATCGGTCAGCGGCGGGTCCGCCCGGCCGAGCAGCAGCCCTTCGGCGTTCGCGGCGGTCTGCCCGTGGCGAACCAGGACCAGCACCAGCAGACCGTACCGAGTCCGGGCGCCGGGCCGTTACGTACGGACACCCGGTTGGGATCACCTTGTCGCCCGCCGAATCGGGGGGTGGGTTGGGACCGGGTCAGCGGTCGGGTGATTTCTAGGGCGCGAGCCGGCCCGCGACCTCGACGAGGTTTGGCTGATCCAGACACTCCAGTACGCATCGGGCGAACAACCACAGCGTCAGTCGACGGGCATCCAGGTCGAGAAGGTCGGCCATCCGCCCGGCGAAGCCGGTCGGGTCGGCGACCAGCCGCTCCGCGCAGTTCAGCATGTGCTGCACGGCGTCGTAGGCGGGATCCCCGAGGTAGGGCTTTGGGTCGATCACCAGCCATGGTTCACGTTGAGCTGCAAGGACATTGCCAGCATGCAGGTCGGTGCACAGCAGCAAAGGGAATACCGCTGAGCGGGGCAGGTCCCGGAACAGGGTCATCGCCTGGCGCGCGATTCCGGGATCCAGAGTCGATGTCGAACCCTCGAACTTCGCCTCGAACTCCGCCGCCCAGTCGTCGCACATCTCGTACAGCGGCCTGAACGGATGGTCGTCTGAGGGCTGGATCAGAAGCCGCTTGAGCAAGCCCGCGAGGATGACGTCCTGCTCGGGTTCGTCGACGACGCTGCCCAGCGAGGTTCCTGGGGTGCACCGCTCGAGCAGCAGCGCGCTGGTCCGAACGGCGGTCTCCGCCGCGTACACCCGGACCGCCCCGCTGCCCGACCAGACCCGCAGGGCCTCGCCCTCGTGAGCCGCCTCGGGATGGTGCCAGCCGACCTTGAGCACCCGCTCTTCACCGGACGCGTCGACGGCTGGTGCGACCCACGAGCAACTCCCACCCGGCTCGTACGGCTCTCCCAGCCGCAACGCCCAACGTGCCGCCAGGTCGGAAACCAGCTCCGGCAGTTCCGCGAGCCACTCTCGCAGGTCAGCAGAGCCCGCATCGTCGCCGGATTCTCGCAGTGGCCGTGGGATTCGGATTCGCAATGCCCGCCCGTCCATATCTCGTCGTACGCCGTTGGCCCCTTCGCAGCGGGCTGTGGTGAACCATTTCTGTCATGGCAGTGCTGCGTACCGGGCCAGCAATGCGTCGATTGCCGTCACCGATCGGCGGCGTGAAGCGGGTCGGTGCGACGACGGCGAGCAGCGCTTGGACCGTACCCGGGTAGTCGCCGTCCTCGGCGCGGTTGTTCTGCACACCCCACAGCGCGCAGTCCAGCGGCGTGGGTCCTCCGGAATCGAACGCGTGGTCGTGCAGGTCCGCGCCCCGCTCGAGCAGCAGCCGACGTAGCGCGGGTGCCAGACCAGCGAACATCACCCCATTGTCGGCCTATCAGCGGTGAAAGCAGCGTCAGAATGCTGGGCGTCCTCGACCCGGCAGCCGGCCGCCACGATAGCGGCGCAGGCGGCGGGCAGCCGATCTGCGCGTACGAAGCGGTAGTCCGTCTCGAAGGTCGCGACCAGCAGTAGCGGGATGCCGGCAGCAGCGAGTGGATAGGTCAGCGCAGCCGCGACCCCCGTGACTGAGAAGTCCATCGCGCCGTTGAGCGGGCTTTCCACGCCGACCGGGCCATTCATCACGAGACCCGCGTCGGAGCTAACAGCGGACTGCGCGGCGCCGCCTTGGGCGACGGCGCCGCATGGCCAGTTGGCTCACGTCCACATCCAGCGCATGGGCCACTCGGATCCGCAGTTGCTCGGTGGTAATGCCCTCCTCGGAAAGGATCTGAGTGGCCACCCCGTCCACCTCGACGAGGCCGAGCAGCAGATGCTCGGTGCCAGCACATCGGTGGCCGAGCCGATCAGCGTGGTCCGAGAGTAGTATCGCTACCTATAGCGACGCTACTGCCACGGCTCGCTATCCTGAGCCAGCCGCCGAAACTGGCGCGCGTAGACGAGGTGCAGCAGTCCGGCGACCTGCCGGTACGGGTCGCGGTGGCCCGCTTCCCGTTCGGCGGCCAGCAGCAGGTCGAGTTCGTCCGGCGACGGCGGTTCTTCGTCGTTGCGATGGTCGGTGAAGACCCTGACGCCGTACCAGTCATCGCGTTGCCAGCCGTCTGCGCTCAGGATCGGGTCAAGATCCTCAGGCGTGTGTGCGCGGGCAGCCAGGCCGAGTCGGTTGACGTAGGACAGGCTGTCGAAGGCTGCTACGGACTCGCCCCAGTTCCCCTGCAGCCCAGCGCGCATCGCCATCGCATGCCCGTTGCGTACGAGCAAGGACAGCGTGGCCCGCCTGGCTGCCACGCGGGACAGGGCGCGGAGCATGGGTGTGACGTCGTCGAGGTTAGGCAGCACGCCGTGGCAGAGGATCACGTCGAACGGACCGGGCGCGAGATCGCAAACGGCCTCGGCTGGTCCCTCGATAAGTTGCACCCTGGCCTGCACGTCAGCTGGCTCCGCGTTCAGGGCCGAAGCGAATCTGGCCAACAGGTCGGCTGAGATGTCGAACCCGGTTACCCGGTGTCCGGCCCGGGCCAGCAGGATCGCCTGGGTGCCCTGACCGCAGCCGACGTCGAGCACCCTGGCCCCTTGCAGGTTCTGCCCAGCCAAGACCTCGGCCAGCTGCGCGGCCAGCACCCGTTGGCGTACGACATCTCTGAGCTGTCCCAGGACGCCGATCCAGGCATCGACGCCGTCGAGGAACCGAGTGTTGGCCTCGGGTTGATCGGCCACCGGCGAGAGCTCGGCTACTCGTCGTCGAGCCGGAAGCCGACCTTGAGCCCGACCTGGAAGTGCTCGATCGCACCGTCGACGAGGTGCCCGCGGATCTCGGTGACCTCGAACCAGTCGAGGTTGTGCAGCGTCCGGCCAGCCCTGGCCACCCCGTTCCGGATTGCCGCTTCGACACCCTCGGTGCTGGTCCCGACGATTTCGGTGACCCGATAGACGTTGTCTGCCATGACTGCCTCCTGTCGAGGTTCGTGAGGTGCGTAGTTGCTTTCGGGCGAACGTAGTACGGCCCCGGCTGGGCGAGGCGGGGACTGTGCGAGTTGATCATCGGAAAAGCCGGGTTTGTCGGGCGAAATCGGCCGAACAAACCCGGAAACTCCGATGATCAACTCGAGTTCACCGGGCATCATCGGGTCATGCGGACACTGAGCGGACTGGTCTCCGGACTGATGGCCGTACTCGCGGTGGTGTCCGGATGTGCCACCTCTGGCAACCCCACGGACTCGGCTGACCGGCCCTCCGACGCGGCGGCGGAGTCGGCGCAGCCCACGGCCCCGGTGGCAACCCCAGCCGTGCCCGGGATGAGCGCGCTCGCCGTACGGCTGCGAACCGATGTCGCGGTCGGCGGACAGTTTCAGACCCGGATCACCAATACCGGGTCCGAGCCGTTCAGCGTGGTCGCGGTCAGCCTGGATTCGCCCGGATTCGAGCAGCTGCCCTTCGGTGGGCGTCCGGCCACCTACCAGCCGGGGGCGACGATCGACCTGCCCACCCCGTACGGCTCAGCCCGGTGCGGTGATGGCAGCACGGTCGACCCGGCCTATACCGCCCTGCAGGTCCAGCGACCCGACGGCCGGATGGAGGAGGTGCGGGTACCGCTGGGGGCGCCCGATGACATCCTGGATCGGATCCACACTGAGGAGTGCCATCTGCTCGCCCTGACCGCAGCGGTCGAGGTGACTCTCGGCGGATTCACCCTCGCTGATGCCGACGGGGAGGCCATCCTGCAGGCCGATATCACCCTGACCCGGGGGACCAGCACCGAGGAGATCGCCCTCACCGAACTGCGCGGGAGCGTGGTCTTCGACGTGTCTTTCGCCGCGGACGGTGACCCGCCACCCGCCTTGCCCGCGCAGGACAGCGAGCTCGTGGTGCCGGTCGTACTGCGGATGACCGGGCGCGGCTGTGACGCGCATGTGCTCGGCGAGACCAAGCAGCCGTTCCTGTTCCGCTACTTCGTCAGCTTCGACGGTGGCCAACCGCAGTACGGAGTGCTGGAGGTCTCGACCGCGCAGCGCGACGCCCTGTGGAGCTACGTCGAGGTGGCCTGCGCCGACGCCTGAGGCAGCCAGGCGGGTTCACCAGCCGTAGGGAAGTCCGGTGTAGTTCTCGGCCAGGCTCTCCGCGGCAGCCCGGGAGGTGCTGACGTAGCGGAGCTGGGTCAGTTGCAGTTCCCGGCCGAACGGGTCGCTCCCCTCGGTGTGCAGCATCGAGGTCATCCACCAGGAGAAGTGCGTACACCGCCAGACCCGCCGCAGCGCGGTCTGCGCGTAGGCGTCCAACAGCTCCTGCCCTCGCCCGGAGCCGTACGAGGCGATGACCGCATCGGCGAGGAGCTTGGCGTCGGCGACTGCGAGGTTGAGTCCTTTGGCACCGGTCGGCGGGACGATGTGGGCGGCATCCCCGGCCAGGAACAACCTTCCGTACCGCATCGGTTCGCTGACGAAACTGCGCATCGGGGTGATCCCCTTGTCCAGGATCGGGCCGGTGGTCAACTCCCAGCCCGGATGCCCGAGCCGGGTGGACAGCTCCGCCCAGATCCGGTCGTCGTCCCAGTCGTCCAGCCGCTCCTCGAGGCCGACCTGGAGGTAGAGGCGGGTGATCGTCGTCGCCCGCATGCTGTGCAGCGCGAAGCCGTTGGGATGCCAGGCATAGATGAGTTCGTCGGTGGACGGCGGCGCCTGCGCCAGGACGCCGAGCCAGCCGTACGGATAGTCGCGCTGCCAGGTACGGCTCGACGCCTGCGGGATGGCCGGTCGGGACACGCCGTGCGACCCGTCGCATCCGGCGATCAGGTCGCACTCGATCCGCTGCTCGTTGCCGTCGGCGTCGGCGAAGCTCACTGCGGGGCGGTCGGTGTCGATGTCATTCACCGCGGTGTCGGACACCTCGAAGTACAGCGGCTGCCCGGCCTCGAGCCGAGCCGCGACGAGGTCCTTGACCACCTCGGTCTGCCCGTAGATCCACACCGAGCGCCCGCACAGGTCCGGGAAGTCGAGGTGCTGCCGAGTGCCCGGCCACTGAAGGTAGATGCCGTCGTGCCGTAAGCCCTCTCGGTCCAGCCGCTGCCCGACCCCGGCCTCCCGGAGCAGCTCGACCGTCCCCTGCTCCAGCACGCCCGCGCGCAGCCGGGCCTCGACGTACTCCCGGGATCGGTTCTCCACGACGACCGATTCGATGCCCGCGTTGGTGAGCAGCTGCGCGAGAACGAGACCGGCCGGCCCGGCGCCGACGATCGCCACCTGGGTTCGCATGGTGCCGACCCTTCCGTGACCGAGCCCGGTGCGCCAGCAGATCGAGGGAGGTGTGGGGCAGGGACCCAGAAGTGACTTCTCCGGAGAAAGTCCCTGCTCTCCCCTGGCGGGGTGGCCCGTTCCGGGCTGAAGATGGGGATCCACGACGCGCTGCGTCTGGACAGGCCGCTGCTTGATCGTGAGCGCTCAGGGCGTAGTGGCGGTGCACTATCTGCGCTCACGATCTTCGCGGCGCAGGCTCCAGCAGCCCCAACAGCCCCACCAGACCCGCCGCCGCATCTAGTTTCGGATTAGTGCGGTCTCGGTCCTCCCAGCCAGAAGTGACTTTCTCCGGAGAAATTCCGTTGGGGAGGTGACCCGGGCGTCATTGCGCCGAAGTGTGGGCGCAGCGCATAACCTGTCGGCGATGAGCACACCGAGCCGGGACAGCGCGTTACCTCGGTACCGGCGCGATCCTGCCGGTACGCATCCGCTGCTGCTCAGCCCGGACTACGTCTCGACCCGGCTTCGGGCACCGCTCAGGGCACCGGTTGACCTGCCGCAGCGGCTCACCGAGGTGACCGGCCCCGTCCTCGGGGAAGGACTGGTGTACGAGCATGACGCGGATCTGACCCGCCGGTACGACCAGGAACCCCTGGGACAGCGGATCCTCGTCACGGGCCGCCTGCTCGACGGTGACCGACGACCGATCCCGCGGAGTCTGGTGGAGATCTGGCAGGCCAATGCCGCGGGGCGCTATCGACACGATCGGGACAACTGGCCGGCGCGGCTGGACCCGAACTTCGACGGGCTGGGGCGCATGCTCACCGACGACGAGGGTCGGTACACCTTCACGACGGTCAAGCCAGGTGCCTACCCTTGGCGCAATCACCACAACGCCTGGCGCCCGGCGCATATCCACTTCTCGGTCTTCGGCCGTTCCTTCACCCAGCGGTTGGTGACCCAGATGTACTTCCCCGACGACCCGCTCTTCGGCCAGGACCCGATCTTCAACTCCGTACCGGCAGCCGCCCGGGATCGGCTGATCGCGCAGTTCTCGCTCGAGGGCACCCAGCCCGAATGGGCGCTAGCGTTCAACTTCGACATCGTCCTTCGCGGCAGCGGCGCGACCCCGCTCGAAGCAGCGGAGGCGGTGTCATGACCGCTCCGATGCTCCTCAGCACCCCGGCGCAGACGGTCGGGCCCTATCTGTCGATCGGCATGACCTGGGAGCAGGGGGAGTACGTCGTACCCGAAGGCAGCGCTAACTCGTTCTGGATCCGCGGCCGACTCCTCGACGGCGACGGCGAACCCGTACCGGACGGTCTGGTCGAGACCTGGCAGGCCGATCAGGACGGAGCTTTCGGCCACGCGAACCCGGGCGTAGAGCCTGCTGGGAAGGGATTTCGTGGGTTCGGCCGCAGTCTGACCGGTCCAGACGGTGCGTACGCCATCCACACGCTCAAGCCCGGCGCGGTCAGCGACGACGAGGGGGGAATGCAGGCGCCGCATCTCGATGTGTCGGTCTTCGCGCGCGGTCTGCTGCACCGCGTCGTCATGCGGTTCTACTTCGGTGACGAGACGACAGCCAATGCGCAGGATCCGGTGCTCGCCTCGTTGCCCGACGAGGCAGCACGTTCCACCCTCATCGCGCAGCCCGACGGGGCCGGTGGGTACATCCTGGACATCAGGTTGCAGGGTGACAACGAGACCGTCTTCTTCGCGGTCTGACCGAAGCGGACCAGCAGTGAGCCGAGAGGGCGGGAGCATCGCAGCGAGGAACGAGCGTCGCCGAGAGGGCGGGAGCATCGACCGAGCGCCAGCGAGGAAGGAGCGGACCGACCGCTGCGCACAGCGCACGAGGCGGAGTGACGGAGCGGAGCGAGCGGTGCGCGAAGCGCATGAG
>JBPCPI010000232.1:0-23680 GCA_050999295.1 Geodermatophilaceae bacterium
GCGTTCGAGGTGACAGTGAAGCTGAAGAACGAGCAGCAGCTGCTTTCCCGCGCGGTCAGGTCCTGGACTGTCTCCAACAGGTCCGCGCCACCGGACAGGGTCAGGCGCAGCTGCCGATCATGGATCCGTTCCTGTCGGCGTAGAGCCGAACTGCACAGGGCAGCGAATTCCGCTTGCCGCAGGGGCTGTTCGACAGTGGGCAGGGTGCAGGCATCGGGTACCTGAACGGACATGGAAGTTCCTCTCGGTTGAGCAGCGGTCCGGGTGTCGGTGCAGCTAACCCGACGGTAAGCCCGTACCCAGGTAGCAGATGCAACCCGAATGTGTTGGCACGGCCACAGTGCACCCGTCTGGTACGGACAACGCCTGACGCGTCGGGTGCACTGCAGACGAAGCAGCGGATATGCGCGGCCGTGAGCACCTTGCATCTGGTACCTGGGTACAGGTTTACCGTGGAGTTCATGACTCAGGGCCTGCGATCCGGACAGGTCGCCAAGGCTGCCGGAGTAAACCGGCAGACGTTGCGGTACTACGAACGGCGCGGCCTGGTCGCCGAGCCCGAGCGCAGCCTCGGCGGGCACCGCCTCTATCCGCCGGAAACCGTCGACGTGCTCCGGGTCATCAAGGCAGCCCAACGGCTGGGCTTCACCCTCGAGGAGGTGGCCGATCTGCTCGCCGCCGGTGCACATCGGCACGGCCGCCGCACCCGGGACGCGGGACTGCTGGGCCGGGCCGAGGCCAAGCTCGCGCAGGTGGAGCAGAAGATCGACGATCTCGCGGTCATCCGGGAGACTCTGCGCGCCGCGGTGGCAGCAGGCTGTGACGATCTGATGACCTGCGCGCAGAGTCCCTGCTGCCCACTGCCCTTCGGCGAACTCTCCCGACCACGGAAGTAACTGGTCAGTTGCCGCAGTCGACGTAAGCGGCAAATGACCAGTTAGTGATCCAACCCGAGGCGGGCATGGAGTTCTGTGGCTCCGCGCCGGGTGTACGAGGAAGGATTGAGCAGGTCGTAGAACCGTTTGATGCGCTGTGGCTGGTGCTGTCGGCGTAGCGCGTCGTCGGCGTCTCGAAGAATGTGCACGGGCTCACGAAGGACCGACACCACGGAATATGAGTATGGCTCCCAACCCAGATCGTGCAGTTGTCGGTCACGGCGACGATCGCGCTCGTACTGGACCGGATCCCGGTGATACGCGCCGTCATACTCGGGGAGGCGCCGCGTGCCGGTGATACGCAGATCAGCTCGGGCAACTATCTGCTCGGAGTCCTTGATCGCGAACTGTGGCTCGACTGAGACCCCGCTCGTCGTGTGCAGGACCCGGAGCAGTGTCTCCCCGGCCGATTCGGACCGACCGTCCAGCAGCGGTATCGCCTTGCGCAGCAAGCGAGCTCCCCGGCGACGCTGATCGGCGGCACGACGGAGCTCCTGTTCGATGCAGTCCCTCCTCTGCAGCGCCGAGTCGCCGAGGATCACCAGATCAAGCAGGGACAGGTGGCGCGCGCAGGCCAATATCGTCTCGGCAGGAGTGGCGACCGCTAGCCCGTCAAGCAGCACCGACGGGATCCGGACGCGGTGCCGGGAAACTCGAAGCCCTACTCGCCGCGGGCGCAGATCCTGTTCACCGATCGCGATGAATGCTGGTAGATCCGGCCGCAGCTCGGGCAACCACCATCCGCGAAGTCCGGCGGCGCTCAGGCCGGTGAAGGTGATCTCGTCCCCGAGCAGACAGCGCCAGGCATGGGCTTGTTGTCCGGGCGTGCTGGGCTCGGTGGCTGGGACGTGCAGACCGCGGGCGAGGGGCCGCCATCCCGCTCGCCGTACCTCGCCGATGAGAACACTCTCGCCTGCCCCAGGGTCATGCACGCCCCAAGTTCGGCCCTGCGGGCTCGACTGCATGGTTGAGGATCGGGCTAGCCGGATCGCCGACGTCGGGGGATCCGGTCGAATGTGCACAGCGGTACGGACTGTGGAAAGCCGGTGCGCATCGGCCCGCCGGTCGGACCTCACTAACTGGTCAGTTGCCGCAGTCGCCGTAAGCGGCAAATGACCAGTTAGTGAGGGTGCGAACCGACAGGGGCCATGCTGGGTCGGTGTCGTCGAACGCAGCTGATTCCGCTCAGGTCGTTGCCGCGTTGCGGCTCGCCGGGGTCGCCGAGGTTGACGACAGCGCGCTGAGCCGCTCGCTCTATGCCTCCGACGCCTCGCTCTACCGGGTGCCACCGACCGCCGTGGTCCTGCCCCGAGACGTCGACGACCTGGCCGCCACTCTCGGTGTCTGCCGCGACCTATCGGTGCCGCTGACCATGCGCGGTGCCGGTACGTCAATCGCGGGCAACGCCGTCGGGCCCGGCGTCGTGGCCGACGTCAGCCGGCATCTGAATCGCATCATGCACATCGACGCCGAGGCTGGCACCGCCCTCGTCCAGCCTGGGGTCGTGCTGTCCGAACTGCAACGTGCCGCCGCAGCACACGGTTGGCGGTTCGGACCCGACCCGTCCACCCACAACCGGGCCACGATCGGCGGGATGATCGGCAACAACGCCTGCGGCTCGAGATCATTGGCGTACGGCCGTACCAGCGACAACGTTCGCGGCCTGGACGTGCTGACCGGCGACGGCGACCGGTTGCGCCTGGGCACCTTCGCCGAGTCCAGCCCCGCCACCGGTCTTGTGTCCGATACTGCGCGATTGTCCGCCCTGCGGGAACTGGTCGCCGGAAATCTGGCGACGATACGTACCGAATTCGGCCGATTCGCACGGCAGATCTCGGGCTACTCCTTGGAGCACCTGTTGCCCGAGCGGGGCTTCGATGTCAGCAAGGCGCTGGTCGGCAGCGAGGGCACGCTGGCGGTGACGCTGGCGGCCGAAATCCGGCTGGTCCGCGATCCGCCCGACCGACGCCTCGTCGTCCTCGGCTATCCGTCGATGGCCGAGGCAGCCGATGCCGTGCCCAGTCTGTTGCCGCATCGACCGGTCGCCTGCGAGGGACTCGATCGGCGGATCGTCGACGTCCTGCGGGCGCGCCGTGGCCCGTCCGCCGTACCGCCGCTGCCGCTCGGGTCGGGCTGGCTGCTGGTCGAACTCGCCGGGCCCACCGCCGAGATCGAGGCGACCCTGCCCGCCCTGATCGCCGACGGATCCGCGCTGGAGAACCTCGTCGTTCGTGACCCCAACGCCGCGGCTGCGATATGGCGCATCCGCGAGGACGGCGCGGGTCTGTCCGCGCGCACCGCCGCAGGCGATCCGGCGCATGCCGGCTGGGAGGACGCCGCCGTTCCGCCGGCGCGGTTGGGCGCGTATCTCCGCGACTTCGAAGAACTGCTGCGCGACCACGGCCGCACCGGATTGCCGTACGGACACTTCGGTGAGGGCTGTCTGCACATCCGGGTCGACTTCCCTCTTACCCGGCCGGGCGGGGCCGCCGTCTACCGCGACTTCGTGCTGGGTGCGGCGCGGTTGGCCGCCGCGCATGGCGGTTCCATGTCTGGGGAGCACGGCGACGGCCGAGCCCGCAGCGAGCTGCTCGCGCTGATGTACTCGACCGAGGCATTGCGGCTTTTCGAACGGGTCAAGGACCTCTTCGATTCGGGGCAGCTGCTCAACCCGGGCGTAATCGTCTCGCCCACGCCGATCGAGGCCGACATCCGGGTCACCGCAGCACCGCCGATGCGCCGCACGGAGCTTCCCGCCCTGTCCCTGGCCTACCGGCATGATCGCGGCGACCTCTCGATGGCCGTGCACCGCTGCACCGGAGTGGGAAAGTGCCTGGCCGACAACACGAGCACCGGTGCAGTGATGTGCCCCTCCTTCGTGGCGACGCGCGAAGAGAAGGACTCCACCCGGGGCCGGGCGCGGGTACTCCAGGATGTGGTCAGCGGGCACCTCGATGGAGGATTCCACTCCGAGGCACTCGCCGATGCCCTCGACCTGTGCCTGGCCTGCAAGGGCTGCGCCTCGGACTGCCCGACCGGCGTCGACATGGCCTCGTACAAGGCCGAGGCCCTCCACCAGCGATACCGGCGACGGCTGCGGCCCCGGTCGCACTACGCCCTCGGCTGGCTGCCGCGCTGGGCCCGGCTGGTCCACCATTCGCCGGCCGCGACCAGCTTCGTGAACCGGCTGCTCGGCTCCCGGTCGCAGCATCCGCTGCTCAGCTTTGCCGCCGGGGTTGATCGTCGGCGGTCAATGCCGCCCTTGTCCCCCAAGACTTTTCGGCAAACCTGGACCGGACGAGCGGAGCCGGTGGCGGATCCCGCGCCGAACGGTGGCGTGGTCCTGTTCGTCGACAGCTTTACTGAGCACTTCAGTCCGGCGATCGGTACGGCCACGGTCTCCGTGCTCGATGCCGCGGGCTATGCGGTCACGGTTCCGGGCACCACTATGTGCTGCGGCTTGACCTGGATCTCGACCGGCCAGCTGGACGGGGCACGACGACAGGTGCGCCGTACGGTCCGAGCGCTCGCCCCGTACGTACGCGCCGGCGCCCTGGTCGTCGGGATCGAACCGTCGTGTACGGCCGTGCTGCGCAGCGACGCTGAGGAGTTGCTCCGCGGCGATGATGCGGTGCTGGCTCGGGAGGTGGCGGCATCGACCCGGACCCTGGCGGAGTTGTTGAGCCAGACGCCGGGTTGGGCACCGCCGGATCTGCGTGGGACCAGGGTTATCGCCCAGCCGCACTGTCACCATCACGCGATCATGGGCTGGTCGCCGGATGCCGAACTGCTCCGCCGGGCCGGGGCTGAGGTCCTGCGCCTGGGTGGCTGCTGCGGACTGGCCGGCAACTTCGGCGTCGAACGCGGCCACTACGACGTTTCTGTCGCGATCGCCGAGCATCAGCTGCTGCCCGCCGTGCGGGACATGGGGCCGGACGACCGGGTTCTCGCCGACGGCTTCAGCTGCCGCACCCAACTCAGCGACCTAGCCGGCGCCTCCAGCGAGCACCTGGCTGAACTCCTGAACCGAGCCTGACCGAGCCATGCGGACCGAAACCTACGAGTTGATCATCGGAAATTCGGCCTTTGTTGGCTGATCCGGGCTACGAAACCCCCCCTTTTTCCGAGGGTCAACTTTCTCTCAGGCCAGCGCTCAGTCCACCTGGTGGGTGGTGGCGGCATGCCGGCGGGCGATGTCCCGATAGGCGGCCGGATTGGTCTGCACCCAATGCCGTGCTCGGTCGGTCAGCGACCCACGGACCCTGGCCGGCGTGCCGGAGGCCAAGGTCTCGTCCGGAATCTCGGTTCCGGGCGTGACCGTGCTCCCGGCCGCCACCAGCGCGCGGGCCCCGACCTGCGCACCATCCAGGACGACGGCGCCGTTGCCGATCAGCGCCTCCTCACCCACGATCGCGCTGTGCACGATGCACAGGTGCCCAATCGTGGCGCCTGCACCGATCACGACCTCGCCGTGCAGAACCGACCCATCCTGCACGTTGGCGCCGGCTTCGCCGAGGATCGCGCCGAAGCCACCCCGCAGGACCGCGCCGTACCAGACTGACGCACCCGCCTCCACGGTCACGTCGCCGATGAGGTCAGCGGTAGGAGCGATCCAGGCATCCGGATGGACCTGCGGCGATCGACTCTCGAAACTGAACAGTGCCATCGCGCGACCCTAGAGCCGGAGCGGATCAGCGCCCGGTGTACCCCCGTGATTTATCGACCAACCGGCCCCGTTCGGCCACCTCGCCCCAGCACGTCAACCGGGAGCGATCCACCACGGCGCAAAGATCACGTTTCTCCTGGACCTGCACAGGGCACAACACGAGCGAACCGGGGGCCGAGACTAGGCCAGCTGCCGGGCCGGGAACTTACTATGTAAGGCTGCTCCCGTGCAGGAGAGCCCACGGTTACGGATCGCCATGATCGGCGCCGGCGGCGTCGCTGGTCGCCATGCCCAAACTCTGCGCGGGTTTCCCGATTTCGCAGTCGTCGCAGTCGCCGACCTGGACGCGGCTCGCGCTCGCGACCTTGCCGACGCGAGCCAGGCCAGGTCCTACTCCGATCCCGTGGAGATGCTGGATTTCGAGTGTCCGGATGCGACCTACATCTGCGTTCCGCCCTTCGCGCACGGCCCGCCAGAGTTAGCCTGCATCAGCCGCGGGATTCCGTTCTTCGTAGAGAAGCCGCTCTCGGTTGATCCTGCGGCCGCCGAACAGATCGCGTGCGCCGTGGAGGAGGCATCCCTGATCACGGCGACCGGCTACCACTGGCGCTATTCAGACACGGTGACCGAAGCCGCGAAAATCCTGGCCGCCCATCCGCCCAGGTTGGTGAACGGTTCCTGGTGGGACAAGGTGCCGCCGGCCTCCTGGTGGGTACGGCGGGATCGATCCGGCGGGCAGGTCGTGGAGCAACTCACCCACGTCCTGGACCTGCTTCGCGTGCTGGTCGGGGAGGTGGCAGAAGTCCGGGCCTTCGGCGCTCACGCGCCGCGCCCGGATCACCCGGACAGCGACATCGACGATGTCACCGTGGCCACCCTGAAGATGGCCTCCGGGGCGCTCGGGACGCTGACCGCCTCCAGCCTGCTACGGCACAAGCATCGGGCCGGCTTGGACATCGTCGCCGATGGACTTGTCATCGAGCTGACCGAGACCGAACTGAGGGTCGCCACGGACGGCACACCGCACAGCCGATCACCGGGCAATGACGCCAAGGTCGATGTCGACCGGGCCTTTGTCGACGCCGTTGCCGGACGGGGAAATGACATACGTGCGCCCTACGCCGAGGCGTTGCGGACGCATCGACTCGGGCTCGCCGTCGCCGAGTCGGCAGCAACCGGGCGCGCGATCACCGTTGCGGACGGCCGAGCGCTGTGAGACCTGCGGGGAGCGGCTCGGTCGCCACGCTCGTCCTGGATGCTCCCGGGCGGGCCCGCTTCGACGAGCAGCCAGAGCCGGCCCTTGCCGAGGGACTCTTCCGAGCGCAGACGCTGTACACCGGGCTGTCGGCGGGCACCGAACTCACCTGGTTCCGCGGGACCAACCCCTTCCTGTCGGCGACCTGGGACGGTGAACTCGGCCTGTTCGACCGCACCCAGCCATCGGCCGGCTATCCCGTGCGTCGCCTTGGTTATATGGAGGTCGCTCGGGTCACCGACTCACGCACCGAGGCGGTACCGGCCGGCGGTTTGGTCGCCATGGCGTACGGGCACAAGACGGTCCATCACGGCGATCCGATCTCCGAGCACGTCGTACCGCTCCCGGACGACCTCGACCCGGTGCTGGGTGTGTATGTCGCGCAGCTCGGCCCGATCTGCGCCAACGGACTGCTGCACGCTGCCGCCGAGGGCGGCGCGATGACGGCTGGTCTGGGGGACGGCGTACGCGGCCGGCTGGTACTGGTCACCGGAGGCGGGATGATCGGCCTGCTGACCGGCTTGTTCGCCCGCCAGCACGGAGCCGCCGAAGTCATGATCGTCGACCCCACGCCGGTCCGCCGGACGGCGGCGCAGCGACTGGGGCTGCTAGCCGTCGACGAGACCGAGGACCTGGCCAGGACCCTGAAACGGCGCTGGCGACACGGACCCGCTGACCGGGGTGCAGACGTGGTCTTCCAGTGCCGCGGTCGCGCGGAGAGCCTGTCGCTTGCGTTGCGCGCGCTTCGGCCGCAGGGCATCGTGGTGGATCTCGCTTTCTACCCCGATGGCGCCGATGCCGTACGACTCGGTGAGGAGTTCCATCACAACGGCCTGTCGCTGCGCTGTGCTCAGATCGCTCGGGTCCCACGCGGGCAGGCCGCCTTCTGGGACCGGCGCCGGCTGTCCGCCGAGACGATCCTGCTGCTTCGACAACACGGCGAGGCGATCCGGGAACACCTCGTCTCCGATGTG
This sequence comes from Geodermatophilaceae bacterium, assembly GCA_050999295.1. GTDB lineage: Bacteria > Actinomycetota > Actinomycetes > Mycobacteriales > Geodermatophilaceae > JACCQS01. The sequence goes on from JBPCPI010000232.1 coordinate 7,831, forward strand.
GTCCCGCTGGCACAGGCCCCGCAGCTGCTAGCCGAACTCAGCCAACGCCGGCGCCATGTCCTCTCCGCGGTGTTCGAGACCGACTCGGCTCACCGGGGCTGACCAGCCGGCACGCGCCAGGACCTCCAGGTACAGCGATTCGTAGGCGGCAGCCATCGCATCCGGCGAGAACCGTTGCCTGGCAATGCGTTGGCAGGCAACGGGATCCAGTTCGTCCAGTCGATCCAGGTAACCAGCCAGCTCCGACTCGGACTGGGCGATCCAGCCGGTGACCCCGTGGTCTACCAGGGACGGAAACACTCCGCGGGCCAGACCCACCACCGGCGTACCCAGGCTGAGCGCCTCCACCATCGCCGTACCCCCCGGTTCCTCCCACTGCAACGGGAACAGGACGGCGCGCGCACGGCGAATCAGGTCGTCCTTGGCGGGGCCGCAGACGCTGCCGATCCAGCGGATCCGGTCTCCGTCGAGATGCGGCGCAACCCGGTCCAGGAAGTAACGGACGTCGGGGTAGCCGCGCACGGGCGAGCTCGGGTCGGCCAGCGCGGCCTCGAGCGCCGACATGTCCGGCAGGCCACCGACGGGTCCGGCCAGGATCAGCCGCAGCCCCCGGTCCCGGCACAACCGGACGGCGACATCGCAGCCCTTGAGCGCGGTGATCCGGCCGAGCAGCAGCAGGTGATCCACGCGCTCGGCTGACGTGGCCGGTGGCCGACTGGTCTGGGCAACCGCGAGCGGTACGTACCCGATCGTCTGGGCGGCCAGGTTGTCCGGTGCCCGATCGATCTGCGCCTGGGAGACCCCCGCGAAGAAGAACCGCCCGCGACCGTCAAAACTGCGATAGAAGTCCGGATGCTTGTGCAGGTCCCAGTGCAGGGTCTGCAGCACCGGCGGGCCATCGGGCACGTTCCCGAGCACGGCCGGTCCGGCGACCTCCATGTGGTCGTGGATGAGGTCGAAGGGGCGACCGGCATCGCTTGCCGCGCGCACGGCTCGAAGCACCGCCTGCAGATGGGCCGGCGCGATACCGCAGGCGACGTTGTACGGCGCGGCTAGCCGTGGAAACTGACCGGTCTCGTAGGCGTATACCAGGTCGTCGACGGCCAACGAGGAATCGCCCACCGAGGCCAGCACGACCCGGTGGCCACGGGCCCGGAGCTCGGGGACCAGGGTGGCCACGACGTTCTCGATCCCGCCATAGCCGTTGGGCGGCACGGCAAGCCAGGGACCGGCGTTCATGAGGATGTTCAGGCTCATGGGACGGCGGTCAGTCGCGGGGGGTGCCGGGCAACAGGTCGTACCGGCGACGTGCGTACTCGGGAAGAGTCCGCATCGGCGGGCGGTCCGAGGTAGCTACGTCCCAGTCGACGTACTCGTGCCCGTCCTCCACCCGGAGGAACTGGGTGAGCATCGCCGATCGTGTCGTGGCAGTGGGTATCCGGTGCAACGCGGTCTGCAGGATCTGACCGGCCATTCGGCCGAGGGCCGGGTCGGCCTGATGACTGTGCCGACGTACCCCGAGGTCGGTTTGAGCCAGGGCATCGAGACCGGCGAGATCGAGCAGGTCGATGAGCAGAGCGATCTCGACCCCGTACCCGGAGGCGAACGGAACGGCCTCCAGCAGGCTGCGCCGTCCGGCGTATTCACCGGACAACGGCTGCACGAACCCGGCCAACTCCGGCCAGATCGCGTTGAGCAGGGGCCGGGCGAGCAATTCCGTCACCCGGCCGCCGCCTTCAGGTGCGATCCCCTCGACGGTCTGCAGCGGCCGGTCGTAGAGACCTTTGACGTAGCCGACGGCGGGGTCGGTGAGCAGCGGGCCGACCATCCCGACGACGAAGGACGGGTCGAAGTCGATCAGATCGGCGTCGACAAAGGCCACGATGTCACCGCTGGTGGCGAACAGTGACTTCCACAGCGCATCGCCCTTGCCCGGCCATCGCCCGTATCGCAGCAGAATTTCCGCTGTGCTGATCACCGCCGCACCGGCAGCCCGTGCCACCGCCGCCGTACGGTCCTGGGAGCCGGAGTCGATCACGACGAGTTCGTCGACCAGCGGGAGGTCCTCGATCAGGCAGCCTCGGATGCGCTCGACGATCTCGCCGACCGTGCGCTCCTCGTTCAAGGCCGGCAGTACGACGCTGATCCGCTCACCGGTGCGGTGCTTGGAATCGACGAGTTTCAGCGGATCGAAGTCCGCGGTCCGATAGGTCCGGCGTCGGAACCATTCGCGCACGTCGTTTTCCATGTCACTCCCCATCCAAGGGTGCCGGAGCGGCCTGAATGCGAACAGCAGACTCTGGCAGGGAAACTACGAGATGACTATCCGATGACTCCTTCGCGTGGCAAGTTCGGGTCAGTTTACATCGTAAGCGCTGGGTCCGCCCACCGTCCTGCCGGACAGAATTCCCGTACCCCGCCGAACAGCTGGCATGCGCTACCCACGAGTAGCCTCGCGCCATGCCGAGCATCCACTACGACGTCGTGATCATCGGTAGCGGGTTCGGGGGGTCGGTCGCAGCCCTCCGGCTGACCGAGAAGGGCTATCGCGTCGGCGTCCTGGAAGCCGGTCGCCGGTTCGACGATTCTAGCTACCCGACAACGTCGTGGGATCTCCGCAATTTCCTGTGGGCGCCCAAGCTGGGCTGCTTCGGCATCCAGCGGATCTCAATCCTGCGCAATGTCCTCATCCTGTCCGGCGCTGGCGTCGGCGGGGGCTCGTTGAACTACGCCAACACGTTGTACGAGCCGCCGAGCGCCTTCTTCGCGGACCCGCAGTGGTCGCACGTCACCGACTGGCGCGCCGAGTTGACCCCACACTACGACCAGGCAAAGCGGATGCTCGGCGTGACGACCAACCCGATCACGACCGCGGCCGACGAGGTGCTGCGCGCAGTCGCCGAGGACCTGGGAGTCGGGCACACGTACCGGCCGACGCCGGTCGGAGTGTTCTTCGGCAGTCCCGGGGTCGAGGTGGCGGACCCGTACTTCGGCGGAGCCGGCCCTCGCCGATCCGGCTGCCTGAACTGTGGAGCCTGCATGACCGGTTGCCGGCACAACGCGAAGAACACCCTGACCAAGAACTATCTCTATCTCGCCGAAGCCGCCGGCGCACAGGTGCACCCCTTGACCACCGTCACCCGGGTCGCCGGCTTGGATGGCGGCGGGTTCGAGATCCAGACGGTACGGACCGGCCGCTGGGTCAAGCAGGGTCGCGGGTCGTTCACTGCGGATCAGGTCGTGCTCGCCGCGGGAGCTTTGGGTACGGCAAAGCTGCTGCACCGGATGAAGGACTCCGGCGCCCTGCCGCACCTCTCGCCGCGAATCGGCGTCCTGACCCGGACGAACTCGGAGGCGATCATCGGGGCGCGGACGTGGGCTCCGGGGATCGACTACTCCCGAGGCGTCGCGATCACGTCCTCGATCCACCCGGACGCGAACACCCACGTCGAACCCGTGCGCTACGGCAAGGGCAGCGACGCTATGGGTCTGCTCCAGACCGCACTGGCCGACGGCAACCAGCCTGGCCCCCGCGCCCTCGCCTGGCTGCGGGAGATGATCCGCTTGCGCGGCAAGGCATTCGGCGTACACAACCCGAAACGCTGGGCGGAGAAGACCATCATCCTGCTGGTCATGCAGACCCTGGACAACTCCATTACCACGTTCACCAAGCGTGGGCTGTTCGGTAGCCGGATGTCCTCCCGACAGGGGCACGGTGCGCCCAATCCGAGCTGGATCCCGGCCGGCCACGACGTCGCCCGGCGGGTGGCCGAGCGGATCGGTGGGGTCGCCGGCGGAGCCTGGAACGACGTCGCGAACATCCCGATGACCGCGCACTTCATCGGCGGCGCGGCCATCGGGGACTCCGCTGAAACCGGGGTGATCGATCCCTACCACCGGGTCCACGGCCACCCGGACATCTCCATCGTGGACGGTTCGGCGATCTCGGCGAACCTGGGGGTGAACCCGTCCCTGACGATCACCGCTCAGGCCGAGCGGGCAATGGCCATGTGGCCCAACAAGAACCAGCCGGACCCCCGACCGGCACCGGGTGCGCCGTACGAGCCGGTGGCTGCGATCCCGCCCATTCGCCCCGCCGTACCGCCCTCTGCCCCGGCGGCCCTCTGTCTCCGGCTCACAGCAACCTGACATACACATGTGGCAGCGTGAACTTCCATGGACGCGTTGACCATCACCCTGGTGCTCGCGGGCGGGACCGTCGTCCTGATCGGGTTCTACGTCCTGGTCGCCTACAACCGGTTCATCGCCCAGCGGAACCTGATAGCGGAGTCTTGGAAGCAGATCGACGTCGAACTGCAGCGACGCTTCGACCTGATTCCCAACCTGATCGAGACGGTCAAGGGGTACGCCGCACATGAGCGCCAGGTGCTGGAGAACGTGACCGCAGCCCGTGGGGCGGCGTTGGCGCAAGCCCAAGCCGGGGTTGGGCCGGCCGGCCGACAGGACACCGAAAATGCCTTCAGCCGGGCCATCGGCGGACTGTTCGCCGTGGCGGAAAACTACCCCAACTTGCGGGCTAGTGAGAACTTCGCCCAGCTACAGGGCGAGCTGGCCCACACAGAGGACCGGATTGCGGCCGGACGTCGGTTCTACAACGGAAACGTCCGCGCCTTCAACACTCGCGTCGAGGCTGTGCCGAGCAACATCGTCGCCGGCATTTTCTCCTTCAGCCAGTTCGACTACTTCGAGATCGAGGATCCGCAGGCCCGCCAGCCGGTTCACGTGCGGTTCTGATCCGCCCGCGCCCGGACGTCAGGAAGCGAGGACCGCAGTGGAACCGTTCTGGATCATCTGGATCATTTTCGGCATCCTGGGCATCGCGTCGACGATCTTTGCCTACTGCGCCGCGAAATGGCGGCGCGAGGCGATGGCGGCGCAGGCTGGGCAGCTGGGGTTCGCGTACGAGCGAAGCAACCCCGAACTCGTGCGGCAGTTCGCGATGCTGGGGGATCCGTTCACCCGCGGCTACGGTAGGCGAGCTGACAATGTCCTGACCGGTACGTGGAACGGCCGCCCCGCAGTGGCGTTCGACTACTCGTACAAGACCCGCTCCAGCGGAGAGAACGCGAGCACACACACCCACCATCTCGGGATCGTCTGCGTCCACTCAGGGATGAACATGCCGTCGCTGTCGGTGCTCCCAGAGGGCGCGTTGACCCGGACCATCGGCAGGTTGCGCGGCGACGACATCCAACTCGAGAGCGAGGACTTCAATCGCGCCTTCCGGGTGACGTCGGACAACGCCCGCTTCGCCACCGACGTGTTGCATCCGCGGATGATGCAATTCCTGTTGTCCCACGGCCGAGAGGGGTTACGGCTCGTCGGCGGCCAGGCCATCTGGGTGCACGGTGGCCGGTTCAAACCGCCGGACCTGCCACCGGCGTTGGCCTACCTGGGTGCGATCCTGGATCAGGTCCCCGACCACGTACGACTCTCGCTCAGCGGTTCGGCGAACCCCCGCCGAGGTTAGGCGGGCGAGCCGTTCGGGTCCGCGAGGGCGTCGTCGAGGGATTCGTTGATCTTCGACTCGACCATTCCCTTCATCGGACGCAGGAACAGCGGTAGATCGACCTGGACGCGAACGGTGCTATCGCTGACGTCGAGGTTTCCCTTGGCCGGCTCGGTGATCACGAACTGGTTCCCGTCCCAGGCGCCGCTGACGCCGAACGAGGAGCGCAAGTCCTCCAGGAGCGGCTCGGCCCGCCGCTTGGCCTCGGCAACTCCGAGGTCATGCTCGCGGGTGATGTCGACACTGGCCATGATCGGGGCTCGTCCCTGTTGTTGAGTGGCCTGCAGGCTAGCCGATCGAGCACGCTGCCTCGCCTGGCGGTTTTGGCCAAAACCGCCAGCTTGGCTGCCGGGCTCGTGTAGCTGCCTGTCCTAGGCTGGCCTGATGCAGAAGACGCGCCAGCCAAACCCCGTACGCGGGGCTGAGCCTGGCCGCTCGGAAACATCGCCGTACCTGGTAGCCCGGATGCGCGGGTTCGGTACGACGATCTTCGCCGAGATGTCGGCGCTAGCGGTACAGACCGGCTCGGTCAACCTCGGCCAGGGCTTCCCGGACACCGACGGCCCGCCCGAGGTGCTGAACGCCGCGATCGCGGCGATCCGGGCCGGACACAACCAGTACCCCCCCGGTCGCGGGATCCCGACGCTGCGCCAGGCGATCGCCGATCACCAGCAGCGCTACTATGGCCTGGGCTACGACCCGGACCGCGAGATCCTGGTCACCGCCGGGGCGACCGAGGCGATCGCCGCCACCGTCCTGGCACTCTGCGAGACCGGCGACGAGGTGGTCGTCCTCGAACCGACCTACGACAGCTACTCGGCCTCGATCGCCCTTGCCGGTGCGGTGCTGCGGCCGGTCACCCTGCAGCATCCCGACTACCGGTTGGACATCGACGCCGTACGAGCCGCCCTCTCGCCCCGGACCCGGTTGCTGCTGATCAACAGCCCGCACAATCCGACCGGGCGGGTCCTGGACCGGGCGGAGTTGTCAGCGATCGCGGACCTTGCTGTCGAGCGCGACCTGATCGTGGTGACCGACGAGGTCTACGAACACCTGACCTTCGACCGCGAGCACATCCCGCTTGCCACCCTCCCCGGGATGCGCGACCGTACGGTCACGATCTCCTCGGCGGGTAAGACATTCTCCTGCACCGGCTGGAAGATCGGCTGGGTCTGCGCCAGCCCGGCTCTGCTCGACGCGATCGCCACTACCAAGCAGTTCCTGACCTACGTCAATGGTGCGCCGTTCCAGCATGCAGTCGTGGCCGGCCTGGCGCTTCCCGCGAGCCGGATCGAGGAGATTCGGACGAACCTGCGTGACCGCCGTGACCAGTTGCGCGATGGCCTGCTGGCCGCTGGGCTGGACGTTCACCCCTGCGAGGGCACGTACTTCCTGACCGTGGACGTGGCCTCGCTGGGCGAGAACGACGGTCTGTCGTTCTGCCGGGCCCTGCCCGAGCGGATAGGCGTTGTAGCCATCCCGAGTTCGGTCTTCTACGTCGATCCGGGACCGGCTCGATCGCTCGTCCGGTTCGCGTTCTGCAAACGTCCCGACGTACTCGACGAGGCGGTACTGCGCCTGGCACAGCTGCCTGCGCACAAGGTCAGGAGTCCGGCATGAAGGTCGCAGCGATCCAGCACGACGTCACCTGGGAGGACAAGGACGCCAACTTCGCTCACCTCCGACCACAGATCGCGTCCGCGGCCGAGAAGGGTGCCCGGTTGGTCGCCCTGACCGAGATGTTCGCCACGGGCTTCTCGATGGCATCGACGACGCTGGCCGAAAGCCACGACGGTCCGAGCACCCAGTTTCTGCGCGAGCAGGCCCAGACCCACGAGATCTGGATCGGTGGGTCGATCATCCAGCGGCACCCGTCGGTTCGGCTGCCCTACAACCAGTTCGTACTCGCCGGCCCGGCCGGGCAGGTGCACCGGTACGCGAAGATGCACCCGTTCACCTACCACGGCGAACACGAGCACTACACCGCTGGCTCCCAGTCGATCACCATGGATGTCGAGGGGCTCCGGATCACGCCGTTCATCTGTTACGACCTGCGCTTCGCCGACATCTTCTGGGAACGGGCGGCCCAGACCGACTGCTATCTCGTCGTCGCCAGCTGGCCCGCGCCGCGCCGGGCGCACTGGCGCGCTCTGCTGACCGCACGAGCGATCGAGAACCAGGCGTATGTCGTGGGCGTCAACCGGGTCGGCCGCGGCGGCGATAGCGACCACGTCGGGGACAGCGTGATCGTCGACCCCTCCGGCGAGACGGTGGCCGATGCGGGGGCCAAGGAGCAGACGATCTTCGCCGACCTCGACCCGACGGCAGTGGCCAAGGTGCGCGCCGACTTCCCGTTCCTGGCCGATCGCCGCAGCTGAGCCGGCCGGGTGCTGCCGCTACTGACCTGGGAACGCCGTTCGGATGCGGGCTAACCGCCCGAGCCGGCTCGGGTCAGGCGCCGGCCGATCTCGCGAGCAGCCTCCTGCAGCTCTGGACACCTGACGATCCGGTACGGCGCCGGGATCGCTGCGAGTCGCTCGGCATACCAGCCCGGGTTGCTGGTGCTGCCCAGCAGGCGGGTGGTCTCGCCATCGAGCGGCATGAGCTGTCCGAACGAGGACAAGGACGACGACGACATCTGGGCGGTGACCTGCTTCGCGGTTCGAAAGGGCTACCGCAAGCGCGGTCTCACCTACGCGCTGGCCAAGGCGGCCGTCGACTTCGCCCGCGAGCGCGGCGCCACCGCAGTCGAGGGCTACGCGATGATCACCGAACCCGGCAAGGAGATCACCTGGCGTGAGCTGCACGTCGGGTGCTCAGCGTTTACGAGGAGGCGGGGCTGCGTGCGGTCAGCCGGCCGTCCAAGCGACGGATCGTCATGCGGATCGACTTCTGAAGGGCTCCCGCCCCGTGCGTGTCGGAGCTTGGGATCGACCTCGACGGCCGGCCGTCGTACGCCGAGGTGGTGGCGGTGCACACCGGCACCAGATCGTATGGTGAGCGCCATGACTGAGCAGAGCAGTTCCCAAGAACAGGCAGACGCGCAAGGAACGGGGGAATGGCGCGGTCCCAACGCCGCGCAGACGCCGGTCAATGTGCCCGAAGATGGCGAGGCCGCCATCCAGGACGGCATCGTGAACACCGGTCAGCCCGGAGACCCGACGCTGGAAAAGGATCCTGAGGATTGGGTGACCGGGGACGAGCCGGCCACCGGAGCACAGCTCAGCTATCTGGAGACGCTGTCTCGCCGGGTCGGCCGCGATGTGCCTGACCGGCTCACGAAGGCCGAAGCGTCCCGGCTGATCGACGAACTCCAGTCGCAGGCGAAGTAGCGGCCCTGAACGTCCGGTGAGACGGCTTACCCGCAACCCGGTGACTCGACCCAGCTGCACGCTGTGTGGCGCGACGGTACGAGGGGCGGTTGCTGAGCGTAAGTTCGGGTAACTCAAAGTTCTTGGAAAAAGGTTGGGCTGCAAGCTCTCTGGGCCCAAGAAATGTCCGACCCCGTCTCTAGTGTTCGGGCTGTGAGCATCCAATCGGTTGAGATCCCGGTCGCGGGGATGCGCGATGCTCGCCTGCAGCGCCTTGGGCAGGCGCTCCAGGCCGCTGGGAGCCAGAGCTTGTGGTCACTCAGCGACGATGAGCTGGTCGGTCGGGTCGATGCGGCGATGCGGCTTCGTTCGCAGGCCGATGCTCTGCTGCTGGCTGCGGTTGGTGAGGTGGATGCTCGGGATCTGGCCCGCCGCCGTGGCGCGACCTCGATCCGGGCATGGCTGCGTGACGCGCACCGCTGCGACCCTCGCGAGGCCGGACGGCTGACCGCGACCGCCCGCGGGCTGCGGTCGGGCTTGGCTGCCACCGGCGAGGCGATGGCCGCGGGGGCGGTGAGTTTGGATCAGGCTCGGGTGATCGTCCGGTACGTCGGCGAGCTGGCCAAGGAGGTTCCCGCGCCGCTGGCCGCTCAGGGCGAGGCGGACATGATCGGCTTCTGCGCCCAGCTGGACCCGGTCCTGCTCGGCGTGGTCGGCCGGCGGCTGGCTGAACTGGTCGACCCCGAGGGCACCCAGGACCGCGACGAAGCCGAGGCCGTCGACCGCGAGACCAAAGCCACCGCCGCGCGCACCGCCAGTCTGACCCCGTTCGACGACAAGCCGGGCGGGAGCCTGCGGGCCGTGCTGGACGCCGAAGGGTACGCCACCATCGCCGCCTGGCTGGACGCCGCGGCCGCACCACCACCCCCGGCCCCCGATGGGATCCGCGACCCGCGCAGCCCCGGGCAGCGCCGGGCAGATGCGCTGATCGCCGCCTGCGAGCAGGGCCTGGCCGGCGGGAGCCTGCGCGCCAGGGGCGGGGTCAAGCCCCGGATCATCGTCACCATCCCGATCAGCTCACTGCTCGGATCAACCGGATACGGACTCACCCACGACGGCATGCAGATCAGCCCCACCCTGACCCGGGCGCTGGGCTGCGACGCCGAATTCCTAGCCGCCGTCCTCGATTCGGACGGGAACCTACTCGACTGCGGACGGCTCCACCGGTTGTTCTCCGGCAAGACCCGCCTCGCCCTCGACCTGCGCGACCGCGGCTGTACCTGGCCCGGCTGTGACCGGCCGATCTCATGGTGCGAGGCGCATCATCTACTGCCCTGGCTCAGGGGCGGTGAGACGAAGCCGTCCAACGGAGCACTGCTTTGCCCCTATCATCACCGGGAGATCGAAAAAGGCGAATGGGAGATCCAAATCCGCGACCACCGGGCCTGGTTCCGCCCCCCGAAATGGATCGACCCGACCCAACGCTGGCGGCTCAACCACCTCCATCACCCGCCACCCCAACGGCAATGACCCGACCGAGCAACTGTCGGTCGCCCAACCGTCCCGAACGCACGCCATGGTGGTCCGCTAGCTTGCCCGAGCCGCTGCGTGCGGTGCGTCGAGGCCGCCGACGATCAGCGTGACTCCTTGACGTAGTCGCCTACGAGTCACGTCGGCATCGGTCAGGTCGGCCTCCAGACCCTTAGCCAGAGCCAGCACCAGGTCGGCGACCTCAGCCGGCTCGATGTCGACCAGCCGGACATCGCCGCGCTCCTGCGCGTCGGCGACCACATTGGCGATCATCTCGTGCATCGCGTCGGCGTACCCCTCGTAGAGGTCGCCGGTGATCCGGGTGCCGGCGCCGAGCAGCTCCTCCGCGTGGGGGCTGTCGGCCATCAGTTGTAGTGCCAGCTCCACTTTCACCGAAAGCACGCCGTGCAGGCGCTCGGCCAGCGGCGCGTCATTCGCCGCAGCCGCGCTCGATCGCGCCAGCGCCCCGTCGAAGATCCGGGTCGTCAGGCGGCGGAACGCGTCGTCCTTGTTCTGCACGTGCTGGTACACGGCCGCGCGCGACATCTCGGCGGCCACCGCGATGTCGTCCATGGTGGTACGGCGTACGCCGTGCCGAGCGAAACTCGCGTACGCGGCGTCGAGGATCCGCTCAAGCCGGTCGTCGGACACGCTGACCAATATTGCACGGCGCCTTGCCGCCCGAGCCTCGTTTCATGCCGGCGGGGCCAACACCGAGCCTCTGGCGGTTTTGGCCAAAACCGCCAAGGGTTTGGTGGCTCGCTCCAGCACCTCCAGCACGGTGTCGCGGAGCAGACCTACCTTGTAACCCGTTTGTCCCAGCGGCTCGCAACGTTGGATCGCGGTCTCGGCGGCGGCCAGCAGGCCGGCCGTGCCGTCCGCAGTGAGCGCCGTCCCGATCAGGGCGGCTTCGACCTCGGGCAGTCGCAATGGGGTGTGGGCGACGCCCCCCACCGCAACAGCGGCCCTGGTGATCCTCGGGCCGTCCAGCACAATTCGCGCTACAGCCTCCACCAGCGGCCATTCAGCCTCCGCCCGGCTGATCGCCCGGTGATAGGCGCCGCGTTCGCCAGAGGTGGGCACGGGGAGCTGCACCGCGAGCAGCACCTCGCTCGGCGCAAGCAGATGGTCGCGGGTCGGGTCGGAGCCGTCGCCGTACAGCTCGCTCACCGGCAACAGGCCGCGATCGTGCACCTCGGCGTGCGCGTCATAGGCCAGCAGCGCCATGGCCATCGAGGACGGGTGCGGAGCCACGCATGGACCCTGATCGATGACGACCGAGTACAGGTGCAGGCCGTCCCTCGCTGGACAGCCGTCGCCACCGGTCTGGAAGCACGAGAAATGTGGGTTGCGGTAGTACCAGCACCGGTTGCGCTGCAACAGGTTCCCGCCGAGTGTCCCGGCTGCTCGGATCTGTGGGGTGGCCAGAGCGCCGGCCGTTGCAGTGAGGGCTGGATAGGCGACGCGCAGCCGCGGGTCGGCTCCCATCTCGGCGATCGTGGTCAGGGCGCCGATCCGCGCCGAGCCATCCGCCAACCACTCGATCCCTGCGGGCATGCCGGGGACGATGTGCAGATCGACGAACGGACCTGGCGCCTGCCCGGAGCGTTGCCGCGCCGTCACGTCCGTACCGCCGGCTCGTAGCTCGCCGCCGTTGTCCGACAACGAGCGAGTGACCGCATCGAGGCTGGTCAGGATGGTCATGTGGAGAGCCCTTCGAGGAGGCGGTCCGGCCGGATGGGCAGCTCGCGCGGTCGCCAGCCGGTCGCGGCGTGTACGGCGTTGCCGACCGACGCCGCGACGCCGACAGTCGCGACCTCGCCGAGGCCGATGCCCTGACCGTTCACGTGCTCCCAGCCGTCGCGATGGAAGTGGATCTCGATCTCGGGAGTGTCCCCGATGCCCGGGATCCGGTAGTCCTCGAGATTGTCTGTCAGCACCACGCCGGTATTCGGGTCGGTGTGGCGCTGTTCGTACAACGCGAAACCGACACCTTGGATGATCGAGCCCTCGCACTGGCTGCGGGCCAGTTGCTCGGCGTAAATGTGCCCCACCGCGATTCCACCCCAGACCCGGGTAGCCCGGATCTTGGCGAGCCGGGTATCCACCTCGACCTCGGTGACGTGGACGGCACCGCTGAATCCGCGGCCGACCGCGAGGTCGTTCAGCGCCATGGGCGTGACGTACCCGCGACGATCCCGCGCACGTTTGCCCACGACCTTCAGTCCGTCCGCGCTCTCGAGGCGGTCGAGCACAGAACCGCTGCCGCCCTTGTCGCCGAGCGCCGCGCGCAACCGAACAGCGGCATCGCTGGCCGCCGGCGCCAGAGACGGTGTCGTGCGACTACCTCCGGCCATCGGTCCGTGCACGGTGTCGGTCTGACCGACCAGCACTCGGACCCGGTCCGGCGGCAGGCCGAGCTCGGTGCACAGGATGTCGGTGATGACCGATCGGATTCCGGTGCCGACATCCTGGGTGGCGGTACGGGCAACCACAACTCCATCGTCGACGGTGAGTTCGAGTTCGCTTCCCGGGTCCAGGAAGTAGAACCAGTTGGCTGCCGCCACGCCCACGCCGCGGCGGAACCGTCCGGACTGAGACCCGGGCGCGGGGCGCTCCGCCCATACCTGGAGTGCTGCCGCCCAGTCGTAGAGCGCGCGGCGCTTGGGGTTGCCGTCCCAGCGGCTGCGCAGCGCGATCGGATCCTCGTCGAGCCGGATGGCCATCTCATCGACCGCCTGTTCCAGGGCCCACGCCAGCGGTGGACCGCCCGGTCCGCGGAACGGCGTCGCCGGAGGATGGTTGGTGAGGACGTCGTAGTCCCGCAGCCGACGCGGGGAGTTCCCGTACATGAACCGGCCCAGCAGAGCGACCCCGGAGGCGATGGAAACGCCGCCTTCGCCGTGAACGTCCACTGTCATGGCTGCCAGGTCGCCGTCCGCGTCGGCCAACAGGTTCACTTGCGACTCGGTCCCGGAGCGGTTACCAGCCGCGGTCAATTCCGCTGATCGATCCAGGATCACCCGGACCGGGGCACCGGTGGCGCGGGCAAGTTCGACCGCGGCATCGACCTCCTGGGTGAGCGCATTCTTGGCCCCGAAACCCCCGCCGACGTGTTCGGCGTACCCGTGCACCTTGTCCGGCTTGAGATTCCACCGCTTTGCGGCGGCCTGGGTGAGCACCGCGATCGCCTGGGCCGAGACGTACAGATGCAGATCGCCGTGAGCGTCCCAACGGGCGACGCAGCCGTGTGGTTCCAAGGTGGTGTGGACCTGGACCGCGGTGCTGAACCGACCGGAGACCAGTCTCGGATTCCCCTCGCTGCGTGCCTTCTCGATGCGTCTAGCCGCCGTGCCGCCGCGCCAGCCCATGGACGTGGGTCCGCGTACGTTGCCGTTCCACTTCGTTGGTAGCACCGGCCCCTCGGCCGAGACCGGGGCGTCCTTGCGGGTGACCTTCGATCCGTAGATCACCGGGGCGTCTGGCCGCAGGGCCTGCCTGACGTCGAGCACCGGCGGCCGTTCGTCGTAGTCCACCACGACCTGGCTGGCGGCCGCCCGTGCTGCGGCCAAAGTGGGCCCGGCGATGACGGCGATCGGCTGGCCGACGTAGCGGACGGTTCGGTCGTCGGGCAGCAACTCCACCAGAGTGGTCCCAGCCGGGGGCTCGACCTTGCCGATGACTGCATGCGCGCTGCTGGAGCGGATCATGACACCCTCGAGCTGTCCGTCCAGGCGGATATTGGTCGTGTAGCGCGCCCGGCCGGTGATCTTGTCCATGGCCTCGACCCGCGACGGCGGCGGCGCGTCGACGCCGTCGTGCGCGCCGGTGCAGGCAGCAGCGACCGCTGCGTAGATCCCGGCATAGGCGCCGCAGCGACACAGATGACCGGCCAGCGCTTCGGCGATCACCGCGCGATCCGGGGCGAGGGCGCCATGCTCGGCGCGCCACTGATCGACAAAGGCCGCACCCTCGATCACGAACCCCGGGGTGCAGTACCCGCACTGCAGGCCGTCGTGGGCGGCCATCGCCAGCTGGATGGGATGGCTGCCGGTCAACCCCTCGACCGTAGTCACCGACCGACTCTCGAGCGCGGCCGACGGCAGCAAGCAGCTCGCCATCGGCTTGCCGTCCACCTGCACCGTGCAGGCGCCGCACACCCCGGTTCCGCAGACCAGCTTCGTACCGGTCAGACCGAGTGTGTCGCGCAACACCGTGACTGCGGTGTCATCCTCCATCCCGTCCAGTTCGTGGGCCGTGCCGTTGACCGAGACCTTCATTCGTACCCCCAAGTATTGACGCAGTGACAGAGAATACTGATTTCGTCAGGTGTCAACCGAGCGGTCTGAATTGGCCAACAGAGGGCGTTGTGTGCGGCTGAACCAGGGCATCCTCTACACTCGGCGGGCCCCGATGGTGCGCGAGCCCCCATCGTCTAGTGGTCCAGGACGCCGCCCTTTCAAGGCGGTAGTCATGTTCATCCTTGCGCTCAATCGCGGCTTCTATGCCCTATTTCAGGACACGTCAGGTCACACGACTAAGCCGCTTGCCGTTGGTATGCCGATCGATGCCAAGCCGTAGAGCACTCCCGGCAGTGTCGGGAACCGTCCGGCCCGACATAGGTATTTGCCTCCGTGTACTCGTGACCGGAGGGGCAACAGGTCTTGAGCGCGTTGGGGGCTACGTGTCGTCCTCTTGCCAGTGAGTCTCTGACGTTCTCGGACTGTGTGCCTTCCCTTAGGTGGTCAGGTCTCACGCATGGGGGGTTGTCGCAGGCGTGCAGCGCTTGCAAACCCGGCAGAATGTCCCTGCCGAGTCTCACGCTCAGCGAGAATCTGTGCGCCTTGACCTGCATGGATGCCCCGCTTGGGTAGAGCAAGCCAGAGTGAAACTGCCCGTAACCCGCTTCATTCTTCTACCTTTGCCATTCCCAGCAATCGCCTACTATGGCAACCTTGCTAAGGAATCTCTCAAATAGCTTATCCTTGGGGAAGCCGGGTCTAACAAGTTTGCCTTGGTAGTACCAATCAATCCCCCCGGCGTTCCAGTCGTTTAGGGTGAGTTGAGCCTCACGTGTAGTGAGCGTCATTCGTCTATATCGTTTCCTTCCTGTAGTTGGGCAAAGAAAATGCCCCCGTCCTTCCCAGCAAAGGAGTCCCGGGGGCATCTTCTGAGTGAGAAAGTGTCTTACCAACTGCCTGCTAGGGACGTTAGAACACAGCCACGTGTTCTAAGCCTAGTATACAGGAATCCGCGCTGTGCTGCTGAGTCTCGGAGCTATACTTAACGTTCGTCCCAAGGGGGAAGGACCATAACTGGCCATGACCTCCGGTCGTCGTATCCCGCATTTTCAGCGTTTGCGACAGCGGGGCTATGGTGCCGCCTAAAATCACTTGGGGTAGACAGGTCCACGAAGCAATAGTTCGATCGGCCGTAATCCTCGCCTGTAACCTCCCATACCAGCCGGGCAGGGTTCCCC
>JBPCPI010000250.1:0-2689 GCA_050999295.1 Geodermatophilaceae bacterium
CCCGATGCCGGTGCTGCCGTAGGACAGGTACGGCGTCGTCCGGAAGCCCTCGTCGACCTCCAGTGCGCCGTCCTCGCGGATGACGCACCGGCGCAGATCTTGGCCGAGCGCGGTGGCTGCACACTCCAGCAGCGCCGGGTCACCGCTGCGCTCGTACAGCCGCAGGAAGAGCAGCGCCGGTCCGGAGGAGCCGTGCATGAGCCCGGCGTGCGGGTTCTTCCCGCCGCTCTGGGTCGGGACGTCGTCCTCCTCGCCGAGTTCGTCGGCGAGGAACTCGGCGATCTGCCCGGTCAGACCCCACAGCTCGCTGTCACCCGTCAGGACGGCGAAGTGCGCCAGGTTGAGGCCGATCCCGGCGAGGCCGCCGAAGAGGTCCGGCCCGCAGAGGTCCCACTTGCCGTCGAGTTCGCCGATGGCGATCTCGAGCACCGCCAGGGCGTCATCGCGCCGGCCGAGACGTTCCAGCGCGTAGGCCACGCCGTGCAGCCCGTCGTAGAAACCGAACCGGGTCCCTGGTTGCGGGTGCCGGGCCCGCTGGACCAGCCACTCCTCGTGCTCCGGCAGGGTGCCCGCGCCGGTGGCCGAGAGGGTCAGCAGCACGCCGGCGGCGCCGTGCGCCAGATTCAGCCCGCCGAGGTCGAACTGCCGGATGTCACCGGGGAAGAGCCGGTCCTCGCGTTCGGGGGTGGCGCTGGCAAGGATGGCGCCGGCGATCGACTCGCGCGCGTCCTTCCAGCCGGCCGGGTCGGCGTCCAGCTCCGACCACACCCGTCCCTGGGCGCGATCGGCAGTGACCGGCCTCCCGCCCGGACCGTTGATGACCTCGACGGCCGCCCGCAGGAAGTCGGCGGGAACCGGGAACAGCTCGCCGATGTCGGCGGCGAACTGCTCCGCCTTGGCCGGATCCAGCATGATCAGTTCGGTCAAAGGCATGAACATGAACAGTCGCAGGCAGGCGAGGGCGTAGCGGTCGATGTCGAAGCCGATGCACTCCCGTGCGGCGGCGAACGCCGGATCACCGAGCGTCGGGCGCTTGCCCTCGGAGATGTCGGAGGCGATCTCCAGGTCGATCAAGATCATCCGGCCGTCGGGGTGCACCAGGACGTTGTAGGGATGCAGGTCGCCGATGACGACGCCGCGGCTGTGCGCCTTGCCAACGGCCGCCTCGACGCGGGCGTGCATGTCCATCGCCCAGACGGTGTACTCCTCGAAACCGCGGTCCTCCCCGAGCAGGGCCAGCGGATAACGGTCGACCAGGGTGTTGCTCAGGGCCGGCCCCTCGATGTGTTCCATAACGAGGAACTCGTGTCCACCGAGGGTGAAGTAGTCCTTGACCGCCGGGACGATGTCGAGGTCGGCCAGCCGTTGCAGCATGTCCCGCTCCCGGCGCAGCCGCTGGACCGCATCGGCGCCGTCCATGTCCAGTCCGGCATGGGGACGGGCTTCCTTGAGTACGACGTTCTCGCCGGTCCGGGCGTCCTGCCCGGCGTAAACCCCGCCGCCGTTGGAGAAGTGCAACGGGCGGTCGATCCGGTATGGCAGACCGGCCATCGTCACGGTCCCGCGCGCCTCCATGTGCGGCACGAGAAAGGCCGGCACTGAGATCCACGGCGGCGTGTAGAACGTCGCACCGCGCCGGTCGGGCACCAGCGTTCCCGTGTCGTCCTCGATCGCCGGTTCGAGTTCGCCGTCCGCGCCGATGCAGTAGCGGTCGCTGAAGCCACCGTACCGGACGTAGAGGGGACCGTCCCCGATCCGCAGGTCGCTGAGGATGTACGGGCCCGTCGATCCACTGAGGGCGGTGGCGAGGTCGACCACGATCGACTCGAACTGGGTGTCGTCGGCGGGATAGATGGTGACGAACTTGCCGCTGGAACCGCGGTGGGCGTACTTGCCGTTGCTCAGCAGCAGAAGCTGGGCGCTGCGGACGAACTTGAAGGCGATTCCACGGGGTAGGCAGTACTCCCAGATCGCCTGGAGGGTCTGCTCGGCGTCGGCTGCTGTGGCGGACGCGTGGATCTTCCAGCCCTGGTCGGGGAAGGTCACATGCTGTGGCGAGAAGACCAGCCAGTCCTCGAATTCGGTGCGCTTCCAGCTGGCCGGAACTCCTCGGTCGGCGATGGCGAAGTCGACGTCATCGTCGCGGGCCAGCATCGGGCTGTCGAAGAAGGTGGGGTCGACGAGACAGAACCCCTCGTACCCTCGCTCCACGTATCCCCCCCGCTGGAACCCCGGTTCGTGTCCGGGACGTTACCCCCCGGAGTCACGGGAGTAACAGGCATCAGGTGACAATTTGTGAATACGAGCTTCTGATTGGCTGGTTTGCCTCGCTGAATCGTCTGAAAACGGACATTGTCGTCGCGCTAGAGCCGCTCACATGCCCGCACCCATGCCTGGGCCTGCTCAGGGGTGGCCGGGAATCGCCCACTCGGTGCGGTGAGAAGCTGCCAGAGGACCGGATCGAGAGTCTCCCGCGCACGGTGGGGTTGAGCGAGCCAGTCGAGGTGATGCCGCTGCCGGAGCCGTTCGGCAGCCAGGTCGGCGAGTGGACGGCGTACCCGGGCCTCGAAGCGCTCGGGATCGGCGGCGCCGGCGAAGCGGGTCTGCACGGTATGCAGGTCGCCGAAGGACGAGCGTTGGACGGTGGCCGGCTCGCTGTCCGGTGCCAGGTCACCGCTGTCCTCGGTGG
>JBPCPI010000254.1:0-4953 GCA_050999295.1 Geodermatophilaceae bacterium
CTGACGGCATCATCGTCGTGCGGCTGGTCGGATCTCAGCGACAGAGCGGGCCGATCTCCACTCACCCCACCGGAGCCTGGTCGATCGGCGGAGAGGTTCTGCGCATCGCGGGCGGAGGTTCGAACCCCCTGCCCGGACTACGGGATGCTCAGGCTGCCCTGGCCGCGACGCTTCGAGCGAGTGGGCTGGAGCCAGGACGGGTTGCCATGCTCGTCGCGGTTGGTTCGGGTGAGCCGGTGGAGCCTCAGGACGGGCACCTCGCCGACGGCGTCATCGTCTGTCCCCTGTCCGAGGAGGGGCTAGCCATCGGCGTCCGGCGCGCCGCCGCCTTGGCAGCCGCCGCCAATGTACGGCAGTGGACAACGGCGGACGTCAAGGCGGCGTTGTCCTCGATCGGGGCATCCGGGCGGGTTCCAGCCGTGGAGGAGCTCAACGCCGAGGGTTTCATGTACTCGCCCTACATCCTGCGCCGCCCCGATCTCGTTGCCGCTGCGAGCGCGGTCGCTGCCGCGACCGCCGAGTCGACGGCGACCAACCGCGCTCAGGCCGAGGAGTCGGAAAGCGCGCCGCCCAGTGGTGTCGAGGTCGACGACGGCGGCCCGCCAACTCAGCAAACGGGCGCCGTGCAGGACGACAAGGGTGCCGATGTGGGCTTATCCGAGCTGTTGAGTGACCAGGCAGGGCGGGATCGGTCACCGCCGGCCGAGATGCCGCCTATTGCGTTGGAGTCGCCAGAATCGGCTCGTTACCCGTTCGGCTACGAGGAGGAGGTCTATTCCCAGCCAAGTGCCGGGGATTCGCGCGGGCGACGGCGGGTGCTGCGCGCGGTGGCGGTTCTGGTGACGTTGGTGCTGCTCGGGACGGCGATCTTCATCGGCATCCAGATGTTTCTCACCGACCGCGGGGGTGGAGATCCGCAGGCCACGGAGTCGACCTCGACCGCCCCGACAACGACGCAGCCCCCCACGCAGCAGATCCAGGACCGGACGTACGTACTGGCGCTGTCCCGCGATGGCGAGACCTGCGCCGGTAACGCCAACGGGCAGGTGGCCGAGTACTTCGACGCGACGGACTGCACAGCGTTGGTTCGGGAGCTCTACACCACCGAGATCGACGGGGTTGGCGTCCTGGTGTCCGTGGCCCGGGTCACCATGCCGGACGAGGAGAGTGCTGCGGAGTTCAAGGACCTGGTCGACGCGGACGGGACCGGCAATCTCGACGATCTGTTCGAATCCGGAGAGCGGATGCCGAACGGGCCGACCGAACTCGAGCCGATCGCCTTTGACTCCGATCTCGATGGCGATGTCATCACCATCGTGGTCGCCGGGTGGTTGGATCCCGCCACACGCGGTGATACAGATGACCTCGAGGAACTGGCGACCGAAGCCCTCGCCTTGCAGCCCCCGGCCTGAGCGGAGGCACGTCGATGCGCATTCTGGTCCTCGGTGGGACGGTGTTCCTGTCCCGGACGATCACCGAGCTCGCGCGCGACGCCGGACACCAGGTCATGTGCGCGAACCGCGGTCTGTCCGGAAATCCACCCGAGGGCGTTGAGTTCCGCAAGGTCGATCGCGACGAACCGGACGGCCTGCTGCAGCTGGCCGACGCGGACTTCGATGCCGTCGTCGACGTCGAGCGGCAGTCCCCGACCCGCGTTCGCCGGGCTTTGGTGGCATTGGGAGCCGGCACCGGTCATTGGACGTATGTGTCCAGCGGATCGGTGTACAGCGATGCCGCCACCACTGGGCAGGATGCCGCCAGTTCGCCACTCGAAACACCCCCGCCGGAGGGCTCCGACGAGGAGGATCGAGAGCTGTACGGCCGATTCAAGGTCGCCTGCGAAGAAGAAGTACGAAAGGCGGTCGGCGACAAGGCCTTCATCTGCCGGGCCGGGTTGATCGTCGGACCACGGGACATATCCGACCGATTCGGCTACTGGCCGGCTCGGCTGGCGCGCGGAGGCGAGGTCCTCGTGCCCGGTGACCCCCAGGATCTCGTGCAGTTCATCGACGTCCGGGATCTGGCCGCCTGGATCGTGCACTGCGCGGAGAACCAGATCGTGGGCACCTTCGACGGCGTCTCGCCAGCTCGGCCGTGGGGAGAGGTCGTCGAGGGCCTCCGGGCCGCGGTCGGTGCTCCGGACGCGTCGCTCACCTGGGTGCCCAGCGAGTGGCTGGGCCAGCAGGGAATCGTGGCATGGGCGGGACCGGATTCATTGCCGCTCTGGTTGCCGCTGCCGGACTACGCAGGATTCATGAGCCGTGACGTCTCCGCCTCGCTGGCGGCCGGACTCACTACCCGCAACATCGAGGACACCGCGGCGGCAGCCCTGCAGTGGGAGGAAGTCCTCGGTCCGGACCGGGACCGCGGATCGGGAATCACCGCGGAGCGCGAGGCTGAACTCCTGGCCGCTTGGCACGCGTCCCGCTGAGGGCCGCACCCTGATCTCAGCTGGCTGTGGCCGCGGCCAACGCCATGTCGGTGAGGACCTTGAACATCAGGTCCGGACTGAGCTCGCCTGCGCTGTGCGGTGTCGAGTTGATCAATCCGAACAGGGCATGCGCCCGCGCCCTGATCTGAGCCTCCTCGGCGACCGGGTGCAGCCGGCTCAGCACCTCCACCCAGACCTCGACGTAGCGACGCTGGAGCTTGCGGACGCGACGTCGGTCGCGGTCGGCAACGTTGGCCAGATCACGGTCCTGAACCAGGATGAGCGCCGGATTGGACAGGGCGAAGTCGGTCTGCCAGGCGATCAACCCGGCCAGCGCGGCGAAGTCGTCCCCGTTCGCGTCCGCGACACGGGCGCGACCCCCGGCCAGGAGTCGTTCGCTGATCCGCACCAGCATCTCGGCGAGGATCGCGTCCTTGCTGTCGAAGTGCCGGTAGATGCCCGGACCGGAGATTCCGGCGGCCGAACCGATGTCATCCACGCCGACGCCATGAAAGCCCCGCTCGGCGAACAGCTGTGCTGCCACTCGCAAGATCTCATCCCGTCGAGTGGGTGGACTTCCGTCCCCCTCGTCCCGATGTACTGCGGTATCCGAGAGAGCGGGCCCACCCTGACCTTGATCAGTCGCTGTGGGGTCGGGATCGGTGGATCGACTCATTGGGGGGCGAATACCGAGGGCTCAGGCACCGGCAATGGTGGGTGCGGTCGCGTCCGGAGCCGTCGCCCGATTCTCCCGCGCCAGGTAGTCCTCGATCGCTTCGATATCGCTGGAGGAGCGCCGGACAACGGTGAGCAGGTCGCTCATGCTGGAGACCTCTTCGACCTGCTCCTTGATGAACCACTGCATGAACTGGTCGGAGGCGAAGTCGTTCTCCTTCCTCGCGATCGCGGTCAACTCATAGATCTGTTCGGTGACCCGTTTCTCCTGGTCCAGGGCCAACAGCACGGGCGCGATGATGTCCTCGAAGTCGTTCCTCGGCCCGTCGATGGCTGGGATCGCGACCTTGGCGTCGGCATCGAGCAGGTACTGGACCATCATCAGCGCGTGATTGCGCTCCTCGAGCGCCTGGGCGTAGAACAGGGCGGCCATCTGCGGCATCGTCAGAGCGTCGAAGTAGATCGCGCAGGCCAGGTACTGCTGGTGAGCGGCGAACTCGTGCCCGATCTGCTCGTTCAGTCGGGCGATGAAACGTTGCGCTGCCATCGGTGCGCTCCTGCTATCTGATGCGGGTTGGAAGAGACCTCCGGGTCTGGAGAAATCTAGCCTGACGCCTTCTGGTGACCTCTCGGTGATCGTCTCGTGCGCCACTAGGCTGCCGCCGTGGCCAAGCCCAAGAAGAGCTGCTGCCTCTCCAAACCGCGGTGCAACAGATGCCCGGTGCGGATGCTCGCCGAGGGTCGGCTGCCCGAGGGATACGTGGTCAAGAAACGCAAGTTGGTCAAGCTCGGAAGCGTGGCCGGCAAGAAGGGCGTCAAGCACCGGCGGCGCAAGGCTGCCTGACCGCACGCCATGGCCGAACACGTGGCGGACCGGGCATTCTGGTCGCCCGACGTTAACGACTGTTAACATCGGGGGTCGAGAAGTTGCCATGGTGAGGAGTCGAGAGTGGACGCACCGGCCTTGACCAGCTCCGCTGCCACCGGTAGCGAAAGCTTCCTCGGCAATCGGGCAGCCCACGAGCGGCTCTGCACCGATCTTGCTGAGCAACTCGCGGCCGTTGCCGGAGGCGGGGGTGAGAAAGCGCGAGCAAGGCACATCGCCCGCGGCAAGTTGCTTCCCCGCGACCGGGTCGATGCCCTCGTGGACCCGGCTTCGGCCTTTCTCGAGTTGTCTCCGCTCGCAGCACAGGGCCTCTACGACGGGGATGCGCCGAGCGCTGGGCTCATCACCGGGGTGGGTCGGGTGTCCGGCCGAGAGTGTGTGATCGTCGCGAACGACGCCACCGTCAAAGGGGGTACGTACTACCCGCTCACGGTGAAGAAACATCTGCGCGCCCAGGAGATCGCGCTGCAGAACCGGTTGCCGTGCATCTATCTCGTCGACTCCGGTGGCGCGTTCTTGCCTCGGCAGGACGAGGTCTTCCCCGACCGCGACCACTTCGGCCGGATCTTCTACAACCAGGCGACGATGTCCCGTGCCGGGATCCCGCAGGTGGCCGCGGTCATGGGCTCGTGTACGGCCGGCGGTGCGTACATGCCGGCGATGAGCGACGAGGCGGTCATCGTCCGCAACCAGGGCACGATCTTCCTGGGCGGCCCGCCGCTGGTGAAGGCGGCGACCGGTGAGGAGGTCAGCGCCGAGGAGTTGGGCGGGGGAGACCTGCACAGCCGCACGAGTGGGGTGACCGACCACCTGGCCGACGACGACGCGCACGCGCTGCAGATCGTCCGGCAGATCATCAGCACGCTCGGTCCCCGGACCCAGCGCCCGTGGGACGTGGAGCCCACCGAGGAACCCGCGGTCGATCCGGGTGAGCTGCTCGGCGTGCTGCCGACCGACACCC
>JBPCPI010000002.1:0-4442 GCA_050999295.1 Geodermatophilaceae bacterium
TCCCTGATGTGCTCATACAAGTCGCGGGTGTGGTAGTCGGTGTCTGCCGAGGCCATCTGGTCGCCCTCGTCCTGGGTGGAGAACTCGACACTCTGGTCGGTCTTGAAGTGGTACTTCACCCAGAACCTCGCACCCTGAGAGTTGACCCACATGTAGGTGTGCGAGCTGTAGCCGTTCATGTGTCGCCACGTCCGCGGGATCCCGCGGTCGCCCATCAGCCAGGTGACCTGGTGCGCGGACTCGGGCGACAGGGTCCAGAAGTCCCACTGCATGTCGTGGTCGCGAAGGTGGTTGTCGGAGCGACGCTTCTGCGAGCGGATAAAGTGCTGGAACTTCAGCGGGTCCTTGATGAAGAAGACCGGCGTGTTGTTCCCGACCATGTCGTAGTTGCCCTCGGTCGTATAGAACTTGAGGGCGAAGCCGCGCGGGTCGCGCCAGGTGTCCGGGCTGCCCCGCTCGCCGGCGACGGTGGAGAACCGGACCAGCATATCGGTGGTCGTACCCGGTTGGAAGACAGCGGCTTTGGTGTACGCGCTAACGTCGTGGGTGACCTCGAACCGACCGAAGGCGCCCCCGCCCTTCGCATGTGGCTGACGTTCCGGGATGCGTTCCCGGTTGAACTGCGCCATCTGCTCGATGAGGTAGTGATCCTGCAGCAGGATCGGCCCGTCGGCTCCGACGGTGAGGGAGTGTTCGTCACTCTCGACAGGGATGCCGGCGTCGGTGGTGGTTGGGTCGGGCTGAATCTGCGTCACTGCGCGTTCTCCTCTAGTTGGGGGAATTCGGTTGGGGCTGGCTTGTCGTGGTCTTCTGGCCGGTGGCCGCGCAGTCAGGGCACTGGCCCCAGAAGACGACTTCGGCCTCGTCGATGGTGAAGCCGCGGTCCCCGGATGCATCCAGGCATGGCGCGTCGCCGACCACGCAGTCAACGTCGTCCGTGCGGCCGCACAACCGGCAGACCACGTGGTGGTGGTTGTCCCGGACGCGACGTTCGAAGCGAGCAGGATGGCCGGCCGGTTCGATCCGCCGCAACAGTCCAGCCGCGGTACAAACGCCGAGGACGTCGTAGATGGCCTGCGTCGACACGGTCCCGAGCGTCTGCCGCACAGCCGCGGCGATCGCATCGACTGTCGAGTGCGGATGTTGGTCCAACCAGGACAGCACAGCTCGGCGTGGCACGGTCACCCGAAGCCCCGCTGCCCGCAACTCCCGCAGCGCGGCCCCGTTCGGATCGACAACCGTTGTGCTCACATCTAGACCCTGCCGCACATTCTGGAATGAGTCAAGACACCGTCACAACCGTCGCGCGAGCTTCAGTGGACCCGAAGCAGGGCCAGGAACATGGCATCGGTCCCGTGCCGATGGGGCCAGAGCTGCACGAAGGGTCCCGCGCCCAGGAAGGGCAACTCTGGCAGCGCTTCCCGTGCATCCAGTGCGCTCACCCCGCCGCGGGCCAGGGCCCACCGTACGACCTCGACCGTCTCGGCCGGATGCGGTGAGCAGGTCACGTACGCGACAACACCGCCCGCGCGAGCTGCCGTCACGGCGGCCGACAGCAGCTCGCGTTGCAGCTCCACCAGGCCAGCCACGTCCTGCCCGGTCCGCCGCCACCGGGCATCGGGCCGCCGGCGCAGGGCGCCCAGGCCCGAACACGGCGCATCCACGAGCACCCGGTCGGCGAACCCCTCCCGCCAGGGAGGGTTGCGCCCATCCGCGGTGACCACAGTGACGTCCCCGCCCTGTGTGGCCTGCGCAACCAGAAGGGCCCGGTGCGGAGCCCGGTCAGCTGCCAGGATCCGCACGCCATCGGGTGCCAGAACGGCAAGGAGCGCAGCTTTCCCACCTGGGCCGGCGCAGATGTCGAGCCACCACTTGGTCGACCCATCGGTCGAGGTGCGTACATCGACAGCCGTGCCGGCCAGGGCGAGCGCCATCAACTGGCTGCCCTCGTCCTGTATCCCGGCCCGCCGATCGCGGATGGCGGCGAAGTTGTGCGGCGATCCGCCGCCGGGGATCCGCACGGCGTACGGCGACCAGGGTCCCGGCTCACCGGCCACCTGCCTGATCAATTCGTCCCGGGAGATCCGCCGGGCGACGAGGTGCACGACCGGACGCTGGTTGTTGGCGGCCAACGCCTCGCTCAGTTCAGCCGGATTCGATCCCAGGGCCTCTGGTCCTAGTCCTTCGGCGATGGCCCGGACGATCCAATCCGGGTGGGCGTGGCGCAAAGCCAGCTCGGCGAAGGCGATGTCTCGATCGTTGGCATTTACGCCCAGCCCCACGGTCGGAGCCAATGTCGCGATCCAGCCATCGAAATCGCGTTTGCTCACCTTTCGCAGCACGGCATTGACCAGTCGGGCCGGACCCTCGCCGACGACCGAACCAGCCAGGTTCACCGTTGCCGCGACGGCAGCGTACGACGGGATCCGGGTATGCAGGATCTGGTAAGCGCCGAGTCTCAGCACGTCCAGCACCGGGGGGTCCAGGTCGCGGAGCGGCCGATCCAGACACCGGGACAGGATCGCGTCGAGCGTGCCCTGCCAGCGGACCGTCCCGTAGCCGAGTTCGGTGGCCAGCGCCGCGTCGCGCTCGTCGAGGTGTGCCTGGTCGAGCAGTCCCGGAAGGGTCAGGTTTGCGTACGCCCCCCGCTCACGGATCGCAGCAAGCAGGTCGAAGGCGATCCGGCGAGGCGGATCCGGAGTGCGGCGCGGCGGCGTCGGCCTGCGCGGCGCGGGACGCCGGTTGGTGTTCCTGCCGCGCAGGGGTGGTGACACCTTCGTCAGCCCAACCGCTGACCGGGCATTGCCCGAGCCCCGCGAGCCCAATCGGGCGCGGGCATGGGCCGACGGCCAGCGGCCCGGATCTCGCCGAGTTCTACGGGCGTACTGGCGGTTCCGACGAGAACCGCATCCTTGCCGACGCTGAGCTCTCCTGGTCCTAGGCCCGCCGATGGCGCTGAGGTGGGAGTCAGCCGGACCGGTCCGAGGCCAAGGCGTTCGTTGTTGAGCAGCGTCCAGGCACCGGGTGCCGGGGTGCATCCGCGAATCCGCCGGTCGATGATCTGCGCCGGCAGGTGCCAGTCCACGTGTGCGTCCTCCGTGGACAGTCTGGGGGCCAGGCTGACTCCGTCGACGGGCTGGGGCCGCGCCTCCAACGATCCGTTCTCGATTCCGTCCAGAGTGTCGAGGAGCAGCCGTGCTCCGGTGCTCGCCAAGCGGTTCAGCAGGTCACCTGCGGTGTCTCGCGGGCCGATCGGCTCGGTCACGACGCCGTAGACCGGGCCGGTGTCCAGTCCTTGTTCCAGCCGGAACGTGGTGGCGCCGGTGACGTCGTCGCCGGCCATGATCGCCCGCTGTACCGGAGCGGCTCCGCGCCATGCCGGCAGCAGGGAGAAGTGCAGATTGATCCAGCCGTGCACCGGGATCACGAGGGCGGAGGCAGGGATCAGCGCACCGTAGGCCACAACCGGGCATGCCTGCGGTGCGAGCGCGACCAACGCAGCGAGGAAGTCCGGATCCTTGGGCCGATCAGGGCGCAAGATCTGTACACCGATTTCCTCGGCGCGCCGCGCGACCGGGGACATGACCTGGTGGCGCCCCCGCCCGCTTCGCGCGTCGGGCCGGGTGACGACCGCGGCGAGGTCGTGGCCGGAGGCCGCGATCGCCTCCAGGGCCGGCAGCGCAGCGGCCGGTGTGCCGGCAAAGACCACCCTCATTCGTAGCACTGGCCAGGGTATGTCGTCATCGCTTCGCAGGGTACGACTGTGCCATGGACACCCGGACACCCCAGAGATTCAGTCCCCGCCACGACCCTTGGCCAGGTGCCCGATCGCTGAGCGGAGGTTGTTCGCGCGCGGAGACGTCGAATCGAGCACGAGTCGCCGCTCGTTCCAGCCGGTGAAGTCGGCGCGACGCTCCCAGCGCCAATTGCTGGGCTGCCACCGCCTCGACGGCCAAGTATGTGGCCAGTCCCATCGGCTGATCTTGAGCAATGCCGGCCCGCGACGTCGCAGCCTCATCCGTACAACCACGCGGCCACGAATCTGACCGAATTGTAACGGCTTCGCCGGGCGGACCAGATTCGGGCGACCGGGGGCTACATTCTCGATGCTTCCCGGCTTCCCCCAGTCCCCTGCCGCGCGCTACAAACAACGGAGCCCGATGTCGGATCGGCTTGACGCCTCCCCCTGGCGGACCATTCACACCCGAGTGGCCATGGCCCTGGGCCTGGGTTGGATGCTCGACGCATTCGAGGTACAGATCATCGGCTCGGTGATTCCCGGGATCCAGCAGGAGTTCGAGCTCGACAGCGCCCACTGTGTGGATCAATGTCATCTGGTTCAGCGGGATTGCCATTGGAGCCCTGGGGTTCGGCTACCTCGCCGACCGCTTGGGTCGCAAACGGTTGTTCATCGGGACGCTGTTGCTTTACTCGGTCGCGGC
>JBPCPI010000092.1:0-4178 GCA_050999295.1 Geodermatophilaceae bacterium
CCTTCACGCCCCACGAGCCGGGCACTGGCCGTCCTGAACACGTCACCATCATGCCCGGGATGGCAGTCAGGTGCCTGCCATGCGTAAGGGCCGGGGCCGCGGATGCCGGTGCGGTCCCTCGCTGCGCACGCGTACGGTGCCACGGCGAGCTTCAGTGCGCAGGCCATGGCCATCACCACGGCAGCTCGTGCGCATACGCCGGGGAATCCCGACCCTTGGCGTGCCTGCTTCTACAAGGCCCGGTCGTATCGTGCATGGGAGCGCGTCCATGTCGGGATGCCGCGATGCGACATCTCGGTGCCTTCAGAGGCGCCCTTCCTTATCGAGCCGGGCTGTGAGCCCGGCAACCTGTCGACGACGCATGAAAACGACCCCTAGCGTCGGGCGGGTTCCAGGGCCAGGGGATGCTCCTATGGACTCTCAACCGTGTTAAGCGCGGAGAAATCCTTCATCAAGGTGACGTAGACCTCGCGAACGACGAATCGCTTCAGGCAGCGCACGATGTCCTTCTTGCTCAAGCCCTCCGCGGTCCGGCGTTCGACGTAGCGTCGGTGTTCGGGTCATACTTCATCCGGTTCAGGACGACGGTGTGCAGAGCGTTATTGGCGTGATGGTCTCCGCCTAGGTTGAGCCGGTGTCGGTCGATGCGGCCGGAACTGGCAGGCAACGGGGCGGCCCCGCACAGGTGCGCCAGAGCAGCCTCGCTGCAGAGCCGCTCGGGGTTGTCCCCGGCACTGACCACCAGCTGTGAGGCAACCTGAGGACCGACTCCGGGCAGGATGAGAGCCGGAGCGATCTGGTTAATGGCCGGGGATCCTGCGATCGGCGATGGCAATTCTTCGTCCAACAGCTGGATCCGGCGCGCGACGGCGCGTAGGGCCGCCTTGGTCGCTTGGACCGAAGTATCGAGCTGCTCCTGGTCGACACGGGAAGCCGGCACAGCGCGACACCAAAGCTGTCCGGGTCAGAACGACCAGGTGGGCACGCAGCACCTCCGCCGCCGAGGCAATCAGCCCGTGCAGCTGGTTGAGCGCGGCGACCCGCGCCCTGACCGCACCACCTCGAGCCACCCGCCGCGTCCGGACTGCCTCGACCGGGCCGGTCCGGGTCTTCGGCGTCCCGGTGGCGGTGCCTGCCTGGACCGCTCGGGCAGCTGCGATCGCGTCGATCGGATCGGACTTGCCCTGACGCCGGCGTGTCTTCCGGTCGGGCCGGTTGACCTCGATCACCCGCACGTCCTCCGCGGCCAGATACCGGCCAAACCGGCACCGTAGGTCCCCGTCCCCTCGACACCGACCGCACGGACACCTCCGAACGACCCGATCCATGTCAGCAGCGCACGATAGCCCGCCGCCGTCGCTGGGAGCTCCCGATCACCCAGCAAGCGTCCGACAAGGTCGATCACTGCGCCGTGGTGGGTCCGGCCGTGGGTATCCCGACCAACAGGCGGGCCCGTCTCATGCGATGACCCAACCGCCCGCGTAAGGACGTCCACCGCCAGAAATGGGGATTTCGCCAGATGGCGGGAGGCCGCCTTAGGACGAGGTTCGAGATGTCAGCAACACCAGCCTCGAACGAAGGAAAGATCATGAACAGCAACTACACCACCACCACCAGCAACCAGCACAAGCGCTTTGGCCGTACCGTCTTCGCGGCTGCGGTGGCGGCATCCGCCGCCTTCGCCGTGACCGTCACGACATCGGCGAGTGCTGCGCACCCCGCCGACGAGAACCCGACTCAGCGCCATGCGGCGACTCAGGGAACCGTGACGTCTCCGTGTTTCGCCGTCCGCACTCCCGACAGGTGGGCGGCCGATGCCGGCCAACCGCCGCAGTGCACCCACGCGTTCGGTCGCGTGACCGCCTTCTCCAGCGACGTAGCCAACGACCGGCAGCCAGCCGCCGTGACTCGCCGTGCTTCATGAACCCGCGGCACTGGAACGTCACCTTCGATGGAGGCGTCCCTGTCTGCACACCCCCCTAGTCGAGCACCAAGCCGATGGGCCTGCCCCAGCCAGGGGCTGGCCCATCGTCGTGCGGTCCCTGATCCGCGGACCGGGTCGAGTTGCTCCAGGTCAGTCCTCGGGCCAGCGGTTGCGAAGAGCCATCGCGGCGGTCGCTGACCGGCTCCGAACGCCCAGCTTGGCCAGGATTGAGACACGTGAACGCTGGCCGTCTTCGGGGACACGAACAGGTCGCGGCCGATCTCGCCGTTGCTACGTCCTTCGATGACCAGTTGCAGCACCTCCATCTCACGCCGCCGTCGGCCCCAGGGGCGGAGGCGCCCCGTCAGCGGTCGATCCGGCCATGAGTGGTGGTACGTCGAGGCGTCGGGCCAGGTCGTTGAGCCGCTTGAGCGCGTCGTAGAGAATGCGCCCAGCCCGTCCTATCGGTACGAGGCGAAGCGGGAGAAGCATCATGACGAAGGTGATCGGCGGGGTCCATCCCCACAAGCTGTCAGCCACCATCGAGGTCGTTGACGGCCAAGAGAAACTGCTCGGGTCGGGCCGGTTCAGCACCGACCGGGTCGGGTACTCCGCGATGCGGACCTACGCGAGGACCTGGCCCGAGCGGGTCTGGGCCGTCGAAGGCAGCAACGGTGCTGGCCATCCGCTCGCGCAGCGGCTGCTGGAGGCCGGTGAGCACGTGGTGGGTGTGCCGGTCAAGCTCGCCGCCCGGGTGCGGTTGTTCGACACCGCTCACAACCGCAAGAGCGAGACCCGGGACGCGCACTCGATCGCGGTGGTCACGGTCCGCACCCAAACCCTTCGCGTGTGGAAGGTCGATGGTGAGCTCGAGGCGCTGCGGATGCTCTGCGACCGCCGTGAGGAGCTGACCCGGTTGCGGGTCCAGACCGTGAACCCGGCTCCAGCGGCTGCTCGCTGAGCTGGTCCCCGCGGCCGGGCCC
The DNA here is from genome assembly GCA_050999295.1 of Geodermatophilaceae bacterium. Classification (GTDB taxonomy): domain Bacteria; phylum Actinomycetota; class Actinomycetes; order Mycobacteriales; family Geodermatophilaceae; genus JACCQS01. The sequence continues at coordinate 2,908 of JBPCPI010000092.1, forward strand.
GGAAGGACCTCACCGTCCCTGCAGGCCAAGGCCATCCTCGCCACGTCCGACCTCGTGACATCGCCGGCGAGCTCCTCGCGGTCGAGGCGAAGATCAAGAAGGCCACCGCCGAGCTCAAGACCATGGCCACCGCCCGCGGCTCGAGGCTGATGGACATCCATGGTGTGGGACCGGTGGTGGCGGCCCGAGTTCTCGCCGACGTCGGCGACGTCGCCCGGCTTCCTGACCGGAACACGCACCTCGTCGACCTGGACCAGCTGCGCGGATCGCGGCCTGAGCAGATACGGGGGGCCGGAGCTCAGAAGAGCCCAATGTCCGCAGGCGACCTAGGTGCTCTCCCAGAGCGCTAACACGATCTTCCAGCCATCCGGCGTCCGCGTCAGGTGCAGGTGCAGGTGCTACTCCTTCGACCGCGCGACGACGCTGGCAGTACCCCGGTAGACATCGAGGACCTCGACCTTGATCGCCTGCTCCGGGGCGGCGCCCCGGCCGCTGCCACCTCCGAGTCGGGTGAACTCGACCATCTGCGCCTTGTTCAACGGACCCCCAAAGCTCCTCCGCCATCGTTAACGAACGAGCGCTTCGCCAGCTCGTTGTGGAGGGCCCCCTCCATCCGGACCGCGTCCGCGTCGTACCAGCCCTCAAAGTAGTCCAGTGCTGCCTGCCTGACCAGTTCGCGCTCGATGTCGACGTCCATTCGACGGACCCCCTCTCCGAGGGTTTGGCGTACGCGACGTGGACTGCTTTGCCCGAGTGCGACAGACGCAGGCAGAACATGAACAGCTTCATCACCACCCCGCCGATGACGGCCTGGAACTCGCCGAAGTCGATCTCGGCCTCTTCGGCCGGCGGGTGGGTCTGGGGGACCATGACCTGCGCCTTGGCGCCGCCGACCTCGACCCGCAGCTGCGCCACGAGGCTACGGACACTGGACTCGGCCACCACCGCCCCGTGCTCCTCGAGGAGGCGCTGCCAGACCCGGCGTGCGGTGTGGCGCTGCTTCCTCGGCGCCGTCAGGTCCTCGACCAACCAGCCCCGGACTCTGGTGTGTCCTGGGTTCTACGGCGTCTGGATTTCTGGATTCTGGTGCCTGACACCAGGAGGCGCCACCGACCTCGTCGAGCGCGACTTCACCCGGGCCGGGCCGAACCAGCTCTGGGTCACCGACATCACAGAGCACCCGACCAGGGAAGGCAAGGTGTACTGCTGCGTCATCCTCGACACCTACTCGCGCCGCGTCGTGGGCTGGTCGATCGACTCATCACCGACCG
>JBPCPI010000180.1:0-6590 GCA_050999295.1 Geodermatophilaceae bacterium
CATCGGCGCCGCCGACGATCTCACTGATCTCTTGGGTGATCTGGGCTTGTCGGGCCTGGTTGACGTCTCGGGTGAGCCCGCGGATCAACTCGTCTGCGTTGTCGGTGGCGGCCTTCATCGCCCGGCGCCGGGCGGCGGACTCCGAGGCTGCCGATTCCAGCAGAGCTGCATAGATCCGGCTGGTCACGTAGGTCGGGAGCAGCGCGTCGAGCAGAGTCTCGGGATCGGGCTCGAATTCGTACGAGGGTTGCTGCTCGGAGACCTTGCTCGACTCTTCCTCGGCGTAATCGACCTCCTCCACGACCAGTGGAGCAACCCGGTTGGCGGTCGGCTCCTGGGCGAGCATTGAAACGAACCGGGTGTGTACGAGATGGATCTCGTCAACCCCGTGCGCCTCGTCGTCCCGGGCATCGTCACCCTTGTCGTCCACGCCAGCCAGGAACGCCCGGATCAGCGTGCCGGCGACATCGCGGGCGTCTGCGGCAGTGGGCTGTTCGGAGAACCCGCTCCACGTCTGGGCTACCGCGCGCCTTCGGAAACTGTAGTAACCGATCCCCTTGCGGCCGATGACGTAGAGCATCGGCTCCTTGCCCTCGCTACGCAGCAGGGCCTGGAGTTCCTCGGCTGCGCGCACCGCGTTGGCGGTGTAGCCGCCGGCCAAGCCCCGGTCGCTGGTCACGATGAGGACCGCTGCGCGCCTGGGGTTCTCGCGCTCCACCAGCAGCGGATGATCCAGCGACGCCGAGGCGGCCAGTGAGGACAGGGCGCGAGTGATCTCTCGCGCATAGGGCAGTGCCGCCTGTACCCGCTGTTGCGCCTTGGCGATGCGGGTGGTGGCGATCAGCTCCATGGCCCGGGTGATCTTCTTGGTCGAGGTGACCGAGGAGATCCGCCGACGAATCTCGCGAATCTGGGCCATGCTGCTACACCGCCTCGTGCGCTGCGCGCACCGCTCGTTCCGGTCCTCGCTCGCTGGCGCTCGCTGCGATCCTCACTCGCGTCTCGGCGACAGGCGCCTCGTGCGCTGTCACTGCTTGACCTTCTTGCGTACCTGGATCTTCTCCTGGCCGACGTCCTCGGAGGCCATGGCCTCGGCCTCGGCTTCCCGACCCACCAGTGAGTGACCGGCGCTTGTGGTGAACTGCCGGGAGAATTCCTGGACGGCGGCAACGACCGCACTCTCGCTGTCGTCCTCGAACCGCTTCGAGTCCCGGATCGTGTCCAGGATGCCCTTCTCGTTGTGCCGCAGGTAATCGAGGAACTCGGATTCGAACCGGCGTACGTCCTCGACCGGCACCTTGTCGACGTGGCCCTGGGTACCCAGGAAGATCGAAACGACCTGCTCCTCGACGGGGTACGGCGAATAGACGTCCTGCTTGAGCAGTTCCACGATGCGTGCGCCGCGGTCCAAGGTCGCTCGGGAGGACGCGTCGAGGTCGGAGGCGAACGCGGAGAACGCCTCGAGCTCGCGGTACTGCGCAAGATTGACCCGCAGCGACCCGGCCACCGACTTCATCGCTTTGATCTGGGCGGCGCCGCCGACCCGGGAGACCGACGTTCCGACGGCCATGGCCGGACGGACGCCCTGGTTGAACAGGTCGGATTGGAAGAAGCACTGCCCGTCGGTGATCGAGATGACGTTGGTCGGGATGTAGGCCGCGATGTCGTTGGCCTTGGTCTCGATGAGCGGCAGTCCGGTCATCGAGCCGCCGCCGAGGTCGTCGGAGAGCTTCGCGCACCGCTCGAGCAGCCTGGAGTGCAGGTAGAAGACATCACCTGGGTAGGCCTCGCGACCCGGCGGTCGGCGCAGCAGAAGCGAGATCGCCCGATAGGCCTCGGCCTGCTTGGAAAGGTCGTCGAAGACGATCAGGACGTGCATGCCCTGATACATCCAGTGCTGGCCGATGGCCGAGCCGGTGTAGGGCGCCAGCCACTTGAACCCGGCCGAGTCCGAGGCCGGGGCTGCGACGATCGTCGTGTACTCCAGGGCGCCAGCCTCGTCGAGTGCCGCCCGGACACCGGAGATGGTCGACCCCTTCTGCCCGATGGCGACGTAGATGCAGCGCACCTGCTCCTGCGGGTCGCCAGATGCCCAGGCCTGCTTCTGGTTGATGATCGTGTCCACGCAGATCGCGGTCTTGCCGGTCTTGCGGTCACCGATCAGCAGCTGGCGCTGGCCGCGACCGATCGGGGTCATCGCGTCGATGGCTTTGATCCCGGTCTGCAGGGGCTCGGACACGCTCTGCCGGTGGATCACCGAGGCGGCCTGCAACTCCAGGACCCGCTCCTCGTCGCTCTCGATGTCGCCCAGCCCGTCTAGCGGCTGGGCCAGCGGGTTGATCACCCGACCCAAAAAGGCGTCGCCGACCGGTACGGACAGGATCCGGCCCGTACGGGTGACCTGTTGGCCCTCGGCCAGCCCCTGATAGTCACCGAGGATGACGGCGCCGATCTCGCGGACGTCGAGGTTCAGGGCCACGCCCAGAACGCCGTCGCTGAACTCCAGGAGCTCGTTGGTCATCGCCGAAGGCAATCCCTCGACGTGCGCGATGCCATCTGCGGTATCCACCACGGTGCCGACCTCCTCACGGGAGGCATCGGCGGAGAAGGAGGACACGTACTCCTCGATCGCGCTCTGGATCTCGTCCGCGGAGATCGTCAGCTCGGCCATGTGAACGTCCTGTCTGTCTGAGTGGTGATCGGGGTGCAGAGCTCGGGAGGTGGTCGGAGGCGCTGGGTCATGGAGCCGGCTTCGTCGTTCTCATTGCTTGTCCGCCTCGTGCGCTGCGCGCACCGGTCGGTCCGCTCGACCCTCGCTGGCGCTCGGTCGATGCTCCCGCCCTCTCGGCGATCCTCGCTGGCGCTCGGTCGATGCTCCCGCCCTCTCGGCTCAACGGATCAGCCGCTGACGGGCAGCTGCGAGCCGGAACCGGGTGCTGCCGTCGATGATCTCGTCGCCTACCCGCACGACGAGCCCCCCGAGAAGGTCGGGGTCCAACGCTATCTGTAGGGCGATCCGTCGGTTGTAGATGCGCGAGAGACTGTCCACGAGACGCTGCTCCTGCTCGTCGGTGAGCGCGACCGGGGTGGTGATCTGCGCGATCGAGCGCTCCCGCCGTAGGGCAGCGAGATCGGAGAGCTCTTCGATGGCCCGCACCGGGTTGGCGGCGCCGGCGCCGGTGAGCTGAGCGGTCAGCAGGAGCGCGGTGACCGCATGGACCTTGCCACCGACCAGTGCGTCGATCAGGGTGCTCCGCTGGCTGCCGCTTGCCGATGGGTCGGACAGCGCACGTTGCAGGTCTGGACGACCGGCGACGATGCGGCCGAACCGGAACAACTCGTCCTCGACGGTGTCCAGCTTGTTGCCGGCTTCGGCCGCGGAAAACGCGGCCTGGATGGCCAGCCGTTCGAGTCCGGTGGAGAACTCGCTCGGCAACGACCACCGCGCCCGTACGGCCGACTCCAGAACAGCCGCTGCCTCCTCGCTGACCTTTCCGCCGAACAGGCTGCCTGCCAGCCCGGCGCGAGCGTCGGCGTCGGTGGAGCTGTCGGCAAGTGCGCGGCGCAATGCCGGCTGACGCTGCACGAGGCCGACGACTGCGAAGAGCTCATCGGCCAAGCTCAGCAGCGCGGCAGCTGACCGTCCCGCGCTCCCGGTGTCCAGTTCGGCCGCGACGCTGCGCAACGCCGCACGGCTGGTTGCCCGCATTACGCGCGCGCCTCGTCAGCAGCGCCGGCGGGGACGAACTCCCGCTCGCCGTCCCCTTCGGTAGCCGGCCCGGCCATCTCGTCCAGCTCATCGAGGAACTGATTCACCGTGGAGGCCTTGCGGTCCTCGTCGGACAGCGACTCGACTGTGATCCGCTCGGTCAGCGCCAGCATCAGCTCACCGAGCTCGGCGCGGACCTGGCGAACCGCCTGGTCACGGGAGGCGACGAGCTGTTCTTCCCCGCGCTGGCGGATGCGCTCGGCCTCCCGCTCGGCCTGCTCGTGCAGCTCTTCCCGGATCCGTTCGGCATCGGCTCGGGCGGTATCCCGGATCCGAGCCACCTCCCCGCGCGCTTCAGCAAGTGCGGACTCCAGGCGCCGCTGGGCGTCTTCGAGGTTGCGGGCTGCCGCTTCGCTTTCCTCGACCTGCTGCGCGATGGTGTCCTGACGCTTGGTCGCCATCCCCGACAGGATCGGCCAGACGTATCGGTAGAGCACGAACAGGATGATCAAAAAGCCGAAGCTCTCAGCGAGAAGGACGTCCATCAGCTTCGCCTCCCCCTGCTGGTGTGTGCTCGAGTTCGGCCAGGAACTGGTCCACCGTCGATTGCCGGCGTCGGTCATCGGCCAGGGATTGGCCGATGATCTGCTCGGCAAGTCGAGTGGATAGCCCGTCGAGTTCGATGCGCAGCTGGCTCATCGTCTCGGCGCGCTGCGCGGCCAGTTGCTCGGCACCCTGGCGCTGGATCCGCTCGACCTCTTGATCGGCCTGCTCTCTCAACTCCGCACGCAGCCGTGCTGCGTCCGCCCGTGCCTCGTCGCGGATGCTGGCCGCCTCAGCCCGCGCCTCGGAAAGTTCGGTCTCGTAGCACTCCCTGGCCTGCTGCAGCGTCCGGGCCGCCAACTCCTTGTCCGCGGCCTGCTTGCGCAGCATGTCCTCGCGCTCGTTCATTGCCCGTCGCAGCGGTGGCACGACGTAGCGGTAGAGCACGAACAGGACGATCAGGAACAGGACGAACTCAACGAAGATGGTGGCGTTGGGCAGCAGGAAGTTGGTCGTCTCCGCCGCCACCACGCTGGTAGTCATGTCGGTGGCTCTACCCCGCACCCGTGACGAACACGAACAGCGCCATGAAAGCCAAGTTGATGAAGTACATGCCCTCGGCCAGACCGATGATCAGGAACATGGTGGTGTTCAGCCGACCGGCTGCCTCCGGCTGCCGCGCGACGCCCTGGATCATGGCCGAACCGACGAGACCGTCGGCAATCGCTGCCCCGATCGCGCCGCCGCCCAGTGCGATGCCACCGCCGACCATCGCCAGCCCGAGCAGGGCGGGATCGGCCCCTCCCTCGGCAGCGGCGGCCAGCACAGTGGACACACTCATGTCTTCTCCTCGTACTTTCCCGTGCCACACCTGCGTGGGTAGGTCACGAATCGTCTTCTGGGGAGTGCGAAGCAGCGACGCCTAGTGCGCCGCTGCTTCCTCGTCACTGCCCACCGCTTCGCTGAAGTATATGACAGTGAGCAGCGTGAAAATCAGGGCCTGAATCACCCCGATGAACATGTCGAACAGCTTCCAGGCCACGTTCGGAGCCCACAGGATGTAGGCCGGTAGCAACGTGATGATCGAGACCATGATCCCGCCGGCGAAGATGTTCCCCCACAACCGCAGGGACAGGGAAACCGGGCGGGCGAAGTACTGGGTGATGAACTCGAACGGGGCAAGGAAGGCATACGGCTTGGTCAGGTGCCCGAAGTGCCGCTTCGCACCCCGCGCCCGTATGCCGGCGACCTGGACCCAGATGATCACCAGCAGCATCATCGGATAGGCCAAGTTGACATCCGCGGTGGGCGGTGGGAGGTAGTGCTCGGAGGGCAGCGCCGCCAATAGGTTGCAGATCAGGATGAACGCGAAGAGCGTGACGCCCAACTCCACGACCCCCCGGGGAGCCCGCAGCCCCATGCCGTCCCGCACCTGACCCTGCACCCAGCCGGTGAGTGCCTCGAACACCAGTTGCAGCTTGGACGGCCTGCCTCGGGTGACCCCCCGAGCCATGTAGAGACCCAGAGCGCAGAGGATGACGCCGGCGATCACGGTGGCCAGGATCGTGTCGAGGTTGAGAGTGAAGCCCAGGACCTCACCGGTCCAGTGCTCCCCCGGCCTGATGTCCTCGGCCGCCAACACGTCCGCAGAACCCGCGGCGTCGGTCGTCATCTCTGTCGGATCTCCTTGATCAGCGGCAGCATCGAACTAGCGACGGACAGAAATTGGAACAGTGCGAGCCCGCCGAACACGGCAATGCCTGCGGGCCGGAAGAGCAGCACGAGGCCGAACGCGAGCACGGTGATCGCCGCGAGCCGCACCAGCACCGATCCGGAGAAGCGAACCTTCGACGGCTTTCTGGCAGAGAACCGCTCCACCGAGTAGACCACCAGGGCGGAGTTCAGCAGCCCGAGAGCCAGCCCGAGGCAACCGAACAGCGCGTAGTCACCGTGGCCCAGCGGCACCAGTACGGCCACCGCGAGCGCCCCCACGACCGCCGCCGCGATCGCCGATCGCCGGAGCGTGGTCCGGGTGACCGGAGGGGTCTGGGGCGTTTGGGTTACCACGACGAGCTCATCCCATGTACCTCTTGAACAGCTTGTAAACGTAGAAACACGCGGCGATAACACCCAGGCCCAGCCCCGCGAGGGCGAATCCGGGGAACGTGTCGAAGGGCAGATCGGCCCACCAGCCGAGGCCGAAGCCCACTACCAGGCACAGGGCAATGGTCAGGCCCATCGACAGCAGGTCGCTCGGTTCGGGGCCGCAGGCGTCCCTCTCGTGAGGCGACGCTACCAGGGCGTGGCCGGCTGCCCGGCGCGCCTGCCCCGCCGCAAC
>JBPCPI010000230.1:0-25956 GCA_050999295.1 Geodermatophilaceae bacterium
TGCCGCCGCAGTCGTACGGGATCCGGGTCATCTCCATCGGGATGTTCACCAAAGGGAATACCCCGGTGATCTGGCGGGGGCCGATGCTGCACCGTGCCCTGCAGCAGTTCCTGGCAGATGTCCACTGGGGAGATCTCGACGTACTGCTGATGGACCTGCCGCCCGGTACCGGGGACGTGGCCATCTCGGTGGCCCAACTCGTCCCGGGTGCCGAGATCCTTGTGGTCACCACCCCGCAGCAGGCGGCGGCCGAAGTGGCCGAACGCGCCGGCGCCATCGCCACCCAGACCCACCAACACGTCGTTGGCGTGGTGGAGAACATGTCCTGGCTGGATCTGCCGGATGGCAGCCGGATGGACTTGTTCGGCTCGGGTGGCGGACAGCAGGTGGCCGACAAACTCAGCCAGTTGCTGGGCGCTCCCGTGCCGCTGCTCGGCCAGATCCCACTCGACCCAGCGTTACGCGAATCCGGCGACTCGGGCATCCCTCTGGTGCTGAGCTCGCCCGAAACCGCTGCGGCCAAGGCGTTGCGAACGGTTGCCGACGCGCTGGGCACGCGTGCGCGGGGGCTGGTCGGGCGAGCCTTGGATCTGACTCCCGTACGCCGCTAGCCGTACCGAGCCCTGGCGGTCAGCCGAGGCCGCCACCGCCAGGGTGGGTCAGGTCGCCTCGGCGTCGAACGGTGGTTCCACGCGGTACAGCCCGCCTCCGGCGACGCCAGCAGGCGTCGCATTCCTGGTGTTGGGCGTACGCGAGCGGGGAGCGCCAGACCTCCGGTGGATCGTCGGAGTCTCCTCGTCCTCGAGCAGATGCTTCTTGATGAAGGACCTGGGGTTCAGCGATCGCAGGTCCACATCGCGCAGATGGTCGAAGTCCGGGCCGAGTTGTTCGTGGATCTGTCCGCGGGCGCCGGTGATGGTCTGCCGCAACCGCTTCAGCGCCCCTGCCGCGTCGCGGGCCAGCCCGGGAAGTCGGTCGGGTCCGAAGATGAACAGGGCGCCGAGCAGCAGCACCATAATCTCGCTCAGCCCGATCGAGTCGAACACCCCAGCCCTTCCTCTCCACCTGAGCCGGTACGTGCAGAGTTGGGTCCAATGTAACCCGCAGCTCGGCGCTAACCGTCCTGTCCCCACACTGCCCAAGGTTCGGCTGCCGGGGATAGTCGGTTCGTCAGGCCTGACCGAGGACGGCTTCCACCTGCTGCGAATCGCTACCGCGAACGAACTCGATCGTGACCGTCTCCCCCGGGTCGTAGGCGTCGATGGCCACGACCAGTTCCTCGGAGCTGCGGACCTCGCGGTCACCGACCGCGATGATGACGTCCTCCTCCTGCAAGCCGGCGGAGGCCGCCGGTCCGCCGGGCTCGACGTTGTTGATCTGCGCTCCGTCACGCTCGCCGTCGGTCACCGTCTGGGCGTTGACGCCGAGCGAGGCGTGCACGGCATTACCGGTAGCGATGAGCTCCTCGGCGATCGCGCGGGCGGCATCGATGGGGATGGCGAAGCCCAGCCCGATGCTTCCGCTCTGTCCTCCGGTCCCGCCAAAGCCGGCGATCGCGGTGTTGATCCCGATGACGGCGCCAGCTGCGTCGAACAGCGCCCCGCCGGAGTTCCCGGGGTTGATCGCCGCGTCGGTCTGTACGGCGCTGATGACGGCGTCGGTGTCGGTGCCGTCTCCAGCCAAGCGCACCGGCCGGTTCAGGGCGCTGACAATGCCCGTGGTCACCGTTCCCACCAGCCCAAGTGGGGAACCGATGGCAACGACGGGATCGCCGACGACGACATCCTCGGAGGTGCCGAGGCTGGCTACGGCGAGGCCCGGCTTCTCGACCTTGAGAACTGCCAGGTCGCTGAGCGGATCCCGTCCGACGATGCGGGCCGCGGACGACGAAGAATCCGAGAACACCACCCGCAGCGTCGAGTCCGGATTGTCCGCAGCGCCGGAGACCACGTGGTTGTTGGTCAGGATGTAGCCGTCCTCCTCGACCACGACACCGGATCCGGTCCCGCCGAGGTCGCCGAAGGTGATCTCGATCGACACGACAGCGGGCAGTACCCGGTCGGCGATATCGGAGATGGATCCGGGTTCGCGGCTGACTGCACCCTCGACAGCGGTCAACTCAGCACCCGGCTTGAACAGCGCAGACTCGCCGGCTTCCCTGGCCAATAGGTAACCGGCCGAGCCGGCGGCACCGCCCAGCACCATGGCGAAGACCAGGCCCAACACCGCCAGCCGGATGGGTATGTCCCGGATCTTGATCCGACGTCGGCCCTGGACATCGGTGCTGATCAGCGCGTCGGGGTCGGCTTCCTCGTCGTACACGGCCCCGGTGCCGAGGCTGGCGGGGGACTGCGGGTCGCGCCACGGGTCCCGGGCGGCGTCGGCCTTCCACCAGGCCAGTGGTTTGCGGCGACGAGGCGGCTCCGAGCTGCCCGGGGCGGGTCCCAGACTCGGGTGTCCGGGACTGGGCCGTCCGAACACCCGGGCGAGAATCTCCGGTGGTGGGAGCTTGGCAGGATCGCGGCGCTGGGTCAGTCGAGGGCGGTCGGGACTGAAGGGTTCCTCGACGCCCGCGGGGCGGCCAAAGACACCCGACTGCTGATCCACTCGATCACCCTTGCTGAGCAGCCGTGAAGTCCGCGTCAGGTACGGCGCAGCCGCTATCCCGTGACGCAGGCGCCGAGATCAGCGCAGTCGGAAGGCCCCGCGGCCAGATCCCGGCGGGGGCGGCGTAGCGGGCGGCGAGGTGGAGGCGAACATCAGCGATCCGCCCTGCAGTGCCATCACCGCATCGTTCATGCCCGGTGCCATGTCCGCGGTGAACGGTATTTCGGTCAGCCGGGACAGCAAGGTCGCTGGCAGCAGTGGTCCGGCCGAGCCGAACAGAGCGGTCTTGGCCTCAACCTGTGCGGCGACGGCCGCCGCGCACTCCGCGCATCGACTGAGATGGTGGCGCGCCCGGGCAGCCGCTGCACCGGAGAGTTCGTTGTCGACCAAGGCTGCCATGGCCTCCGTCGCCAGGTGCATCTCCCCCCAGCTCACGAGATCCCTCCGGTGGCCAGTGCGGTCCGACCCCGGCCGGGGGCCAGGTGTGCCAGCGCGGCCCGGAGCTGGACCCGGCCACGGTGAATGCGGCTGCGCACCGTACCCAGCTTGATGTCGAGGGTGGCGGCGATCTCCTCGTACGTCAGACCCTCGATGTCACAGAGCACCACCGGCACCCGGAACTCCGGCGAGAGCGCATCGAGCGCCTCCTGCACCTGAGGATCGAAGTGCGTATCGGCGTAGACCTGCTCTGGGCTGGGGCCGGTACTGGGTAGCCGTTCGGCGTCGTCGGGAAGGGCCTCGAAACGCACCCGCTGCCGACGACGAACCATGTCCAGGAAGAGGTTCGTGGTGATCCGGTGCAGCCAGCCCTCGAAGGTGCCGGGCTGGTAGTTGGCCAGCGACCGGAAGACCCGGACAAAGGTCTCCTGGGTGAGGTCCTCGGCGTCCTGGGCATTGCCGGACAACCGGTAGGCCAGTCGATAGACCCGCGCGGAGTGTTGGCGGACTACCTCGTCCCAGGTCGGCGGTGTCCAGCCGGCGGCGACGTTCAGTCCCCCATCGACTGCCTCGCCAGCCTCGCCAGCCCTCACCGGCTCCGCCGAAATTCCCGCCGAGCCAGTGCTGCCGGAGTCGTTCACCACACCAGGATCCCATGCCTGCGCCACATGGAAGACAACGCCTCGGAAACGATACGTGTTCCCCCTAGGCTTCTCCGGTGTCCACTGCTGCCTTCGCCGATCTGGTTGCTGGCGAGCCGCCGGCAATCGCCAGCGCCCGTGCGCACGCGGCCGAGGTGGGCTGCCCGGCTATCGCGCCGGCGGTGGGCAGCGCGTTGGCCGCCCTGGCCTCGGCGGTGAACGCACGTGCCGTCGTCGAGATCGGCACTGGAGCGGGTGTGTCGACCCTGTGGCTGCTCAGGGGCATGCGCCCCGACGGTGTGCTGACCTCGGTGGACTTCGACGGGGAGCATCAGCGGGTCGCTCGGCTGGCCCTTTCCGAGGCCGAGGTCCCGACCGCGCGGGCCAGGCTGATCAACGGATCGGCTTCCGATGTCCTTCCGCGACTGGCCGATGGCGGCTATGACCTGATTCTGTGCGACGCGGCTCCGAGTCAATACCTGGACTACCTGGCCCATCTACGCCGAGTGCTGCGACCGCGCGGGATCCTCGCCTGGCACGGCTTGCTCTGGCGGGAGCGGGTCACCGACCGATCCGCACGAGACGCCGATACCGTGGCCTGGCGTGATCTGCTGGCGACCCTCAAGGCCGAGGACATGGTACGTACGACTGTCCTCCCGGTCGGCGACGGCCTGCTGATCGCCGTCCCCACCTGAGCTAACTGCCTCACCCCAGCCAAGGAGTGGGCGAGCTGGCGCCTTCCTCGCGCTTCCTAGTCTGGCGAGGCGACTGCTCCCTTGCCCAGAACGACGACACCGCCTGGTGAGAGGTGATAGCGCTCGGCGTCGCGTACCGGATCCACGCCGATCTTCGCCCCGGCCGCAACGACGACGTTCTTGTCCAGGATCGCCCTGCGGATCACCGCACCGGGTCCCACCGTCACGTTGTCCATCAGCACGCTGTCCACGACTTCGCAGCCCGACGCGAGGCGGCAACCGGGTGAGATGACCGACCCCGACACCTTCCCACCGGAGATGATGACTCCCGCGCCGACGATCGAGTCACCTGCTCGGCCCCCTTCCACGAACTTGGCCGGCGGGAACTGGGGGGGATTGGTGAAGATCGGCCACCGTCGGTTGTAGAGATTGAAGATCGGGTGCACCGAGACGAGGTCGGTGTGGGCGTCGTAGTAGGTGTCCAGGGTCCCGACATCGCGCCAGTACCCCTTGTCGCGTTCGGTCTCACCGGGCACGACGTTGTCCTTGAAGTCATAGACCCGAGCCGCTCCCGAGGCCGTGAGCAACGGGATGATGTTGCCCCCCATGTCGTGTAGCGAGTTCCCGTCAGCCGCGTCTGCGCGAAGAGCATCGAGTAAGGCCTCGGTGGTGAACACGTAGTTGCCCATCGAGGCGAAGACCTCCTCCGGGCGGTCCGGCAAACCGGGCGGGTCGGCCGGCTTCTCCAAGAACCGTTCGATCCTGCCCTCGGTGTCGGTGTCGATGACCCCGAATTGTGATGCCTCGGATCGGGGCACGCGAATGCCGGCCACCGTCACCCCGGCACCGGTGTCGATGTGCTGCTGGACCATCTGGCGGGGGTCCATGCGGTAGACGTGGTCGGCGCCGAAGACCACGACATGATCCGGCGCGTCGTCATAGACCAGGTTGAGACTCTGGTAGATCGCGTCGGCGCTGCCGGTGAACCAGCGCGGGCCGAGCCGCTGCTGGGCCGGCACCGGCGTCACATAGTTGCCGAGCACGGTCGACATCCGCCAGGTCATAGTGATGTGCCGGTCCAGGGAGTGGCTCTTGTACTGGGTCAACACGCACAGCCGTAGATATCCGCCGTTGGCCAGGTTGGATAGGACGAAGTCGATGAGCCGGTAGTTACCCCCGAACGGGACGGCTGGCTTGGCCCGGTCCTCGGTGAGCGGCCAGAGCCGTTTGCCCTCGCCACCGGCGAGCACGATGCCCAGGACGCGCGCATCACCAGCCATGGGCCCGAATCTAGTGGTCAGGAATAGGCTCGGCAGCCGTGCGCGTCGGGATACTGACCAAGGAGTTCCCACCGGATGTCTACGGCGGCGCGGGGGTGCATGTCGAACACCTCGTGGCGGCCTTGCGGACGGTTCCGAACCTCGACGTGGACGTGCATTGCTTCGGTGCTCCCCGGCCGGACGCCTACGCCCACGACGTGCCGGCCGAACTCAGCACCGCCAACTCCGCCCTGCAGGCCCTCGGGGCAGATCTGTCCATTGCCGACGCGGTTGCCAACTGCGATGTCCTGCACTCGCATACCTGGTACGCCAACTTCGCGGGATTTCTCGGTTCGATGCTCCACGGGGCACCGCACATCGTCTCGGCACACTCGCTGGAACCTCGACGGCCGTGGAAGGCCGAACAACTCGGCGGGGGGTACCGGATTTCCTCCTATGTGGAACGGGCGACCTACGAGGCGGCGGCGGCGGTGATCGCGGTTAGTCGCGGCATGCGCGAGGACATCCTGGACTGCTACCCCGATCTGGACCCCAACAAGGTGCAGGTCATCTACAACGGCGTCGACGCGCAAGCGTACGCACCGACCCCCGACACCGACGCCCTGCTCCGGCGTGGCATTGATCCCGATCGGCCCTACGTGATCTTCGTGGGTCGGATCACCCGCCAGAAAGGGGTCATCCACCTCGTCAATGCGGCGCGGGCCTTGCCCCCGTACGCCCAGTTGATCCTCTGTGCCGGTGCCGCGGACACCGCCGAACTCGGGGCCGAGGTGGCAGCGGGCGTGGCGGCATTGCAACAGGAACGCACCGGCGTCGTGTGGATCGAGGAGATGTTGCCACGCGCGGACGTCGTGAGCTTGCTGAGCCAGGCAACCCTGTTCTGCTGCCCCTCGGTGTATGAACCGCTGGGCATCGTCAACCTCGAAGCTGCGGCCTGCGCGACGGCGGTGGTGGCCAGTGACGTCGGTGGAATCCCCGAAGTTGTCTCCGACGGTCAGACCGGCCTGCTCGTCCACTACGACGCGGCGGATCCCCGCAGGTTCGAGGCTGACCTCGCAGCGCGGATGACCGAACTACTCACCGACCCCCAGCGAGCCGCTGCCATGGGCGCTCGCGGGCGCGCGCGGGTGGTCCGGGAATTCGGTTGGCCGGCGATCGCCAGCCGTACCGCGGAGGTCTATCGAGGCGCCCTGTCGGGGTCATGAGAGTCTGGATCGATCGGATCAAACACTCTCAGAGAGGCATCTGAACAATGGGGACGTTCGACAATCTGAAAGGCAAGGTCAGCGATCTCGTCGACAGCAACAGCGACAAGATCGCCGAAGGCATGGACAAGGCAGGCGAGTTTCTCGACTCCAAGACCGGCGGCCAGCACACGGACAAGATCGAGACCGGCAAGGACAAGCTCAGGGACGCACTGGAGGGGCTGGACGGAAAGAACGACGATTTCCCGCCGACCCCACCTCCGTCAGCGCGCTGACCAGCCAGCCTGAGCGAGGGCGCCGGCGCACCCCGACTGACCGGCAGCACTGCTCGGGACTGACAGCCGAAAGCCCCGGCAGGCGCACATTCTCGCGCCTCCCCGGGCTCTGATCGGCCGGACCAAGTCAGGGTCAGCCGGTGGCGCCTTTGAGCGCCTCCGACAGCGCGGTGGCCTCGTCGGGCGACATCTCTACGACCAACCTGCCGCCGCCTTCGAGCGGAACGCGCATCACGATGCCGCGCCCCTCTTTTGTGACCTCGAGCGGGCCCTCGCCGTCCCGCGGCTTCATCGCCGCCATGCGTGCCTCCTTTGCCCCGCCGTTCCCGCGGCAGAATTCGACGCGGGGCAGCTATCTGGCTTGACTGTTGCCCATTATCTTCCCGCATCGGCTCGCGAGGACACATCGCGGGGCTCCGCTAGCGTGAGTACACCAGGCAGCCAGGCAAGGGAGACGACGGTGAGCGGGTCGGTGCACGTGGACCGGGATGGAGCGGTCGCGACGCTCACGCTGGAACGGCCGCAGGCGATGAACGCCCTGGACAAAGCCACGAAGGTCGACTTTCGGGACCGGCTGCACGCCCTGGGCGCTGATCCGTCGGTGCGGGCGGTTGTCATCACCGGAGCCGGGGATCGGGCCTTCTGCACCGGACAGGACCTCAAGGAGCACGTCGCCCTCTTACAGGCGGGGGACGCGGCGCCCCTGTCCACGGTCGCCGAGCACTACAACCCGATCGCCCTGGCCATCGCGACCATGCCGAAGCCGGTGATCGCCGCGGTCAACGGAATGGCCGCGGGCGCCGGGGCATCCCTCGCCTTCGCCGCAGATTTCCGAGTGGCCGCGGCTCGCGCGGTTTTCCTGCTCGCGTTTGCCCGGATCGGACTCTCGGTGGATACCGGGTCCTCGTGGACGCTGCCGCGCCTCGTCGGTCATGCGAAGGCCACCGAGCTTGCGCTGCTCGCCGAACCGATTACCGCGCAGGATGCGCTAGCCATCGGCCTGGTCACCGAAGTGGTGCCCGACGAGGAGCTGGCCGGCCGCGCCACGGCGTTCGCCCGGCAACTGGCCGAGGGCCCGACGGTCGCCTACGGCGCGATCAAGGCTGCCCTGCACTTCTCGGCAGGAGTCGACCTGACGACCGCGCTGAACCGGGAGGGCGAGCTGATGGCCAGTACCGGTGCCTCCCAGGACCACCGGGACGCCGTAGCGGCATTCGTGGCCAAGGAGAAGGCCACCTTCCACGGTCGCTGAGCCACTGGGCCGACCCGAGTGAAGGGCACCCTGTGCCAATAGGACTGATACAAGGTGCCCTTCACTCGGATCAGGGGGCGCTGATCCGGATGGCGCCCACACGTCGAGGATCCCCGGCGGCGTGCAGTCCGGTCTCCGGGTCCCACCACGCCGCACCGACGCCGCCGAAGTACATCGAGTGGGCAGGGAACGTCCGTACCGGTACGTCCACCTCCCCCACGACCAGGTCCTCCTCGATGTCGAGCTCAATTCCCACCGGACCGACCCGCACGTGCGCCCGAGGGTCGGCGATGGCGTCCTCGAGGGAACGTCCACCATGCATGTGCCCGGCAAGGACCTGAGCCAGGGCTGTACTAATCCGGTCCGCACCAGGGGAGCCGATCGCCAGCACAGCACCGTCGCCGCGAGTGGCCACTGTTGGCGCCATGTTGGACAGCAGTCGCGTTCCGGGAGGCAGGGAATGCAGACCACCACGATTGAGTTCGGGCTCGCCGAGGCAATTGTTCTGCCAGATCCCCGTTCCCGGGGTCATGATCCCTGACCCGTAGCCGGCAGACACCGTGATCGCGCAGGCGACGCCGTCATCTCCAGCGACGGACACGTGCGCAGTGCTCGGCGAGCTCATCGCGGCCAGGTCACGACGGTCCACCATCGCCAGCAGCGACTTGGCCGCAGCCACCCGATCCGGCGCGGCCTCGAACTGATTGACCCGATAGCTCAGGACCGCCTCCTGTACGGCGACCAGATGCGCCACGTCCTCAACCGTCCACTCCTCCGACGGACGGCCGGCCAGTAGGGCGAGCATCGCTGTCAACGTCACCCCACCCACAGCGGGAGCCGGATTGGTGGCCAATCGCCATCGGCCGTGGTCAGAACACAATGCGGGCCGTACGACAGCCGCGTACTCGGCCAGGTCACGCGCACCCAGCAGCCCGCCGTGGGCATCCATGTCACTGACGATCAGCTCCGCGAGGCGGCCGCGATAGAAGGTCTCGACGCCCTCGTCGGCCAGCAACTGCAGGGAGTCGGCCAGCGCCGGGATCACCACGAGATCGTCAGGGCCGAGCAGGCGCCCGGCTGGATCATGCAACGCGGCGTGGCTGTCCGGTTGCCAGCCGAACGCGCTCTCGTGGACGTACTCCAGGTACTGCCGGGCCGAGCTCCCCAGCGGGAACCCGGCCCGTACGGCGGCCAGCGCCGGCTGGATCAGCAGTGGCCAGGGCGCTCGTCCCGAGCGTTCGTGCAGCAGGGCAAGTGCGGCGAGTGCGCCGGGCGTGGCCACCGACCCGTGTCCGATGGTGATGTTCACGCCCCCGCCGTACCCGCTGCGGATCTCCTGCACCCCGCCACCGAACCAGGCCCGCGGACGGTCGCGGCCAGGCATCTCGACTCCGCCGTCGATGGTGAGGGGTTCCTCGCCGCGGGAGCCGAGCGTGATGTAGCCGCCCGCCGACAGCGACACCATGCCCGGTTCGGTGACCATGGTCGTGACGGCTGCGGCGATGGCGGCATCGACCGAATTCCCGCCACGGGCTGCTGCCTCCACACCGGCCACGACCGCCAGGTCGTTGGCTGCAGCGACGGCAACGCGAACGAGCACGCGCGGACGCTACCGCCCCGCCTCCCCCGCGCCCACTCCTGGCTACAGCTCGGGGCCGGTCAGCTCGGTGCCCCGGCCCGCCAGCACGTAGCCACGTGATCGTCGACCATGCCGGTGGCCTGCATCAGGGCATAGGACGTCGTCGGCCCGACGAAGGTGAAACCCCTTGCCTTGAGCGCTCCGGCCATCGCGATCGACTCCGGACGGGTAGCCGGAACCTCGGCCAGCGTCAGCGGTCTAGGCGGTTGCACCGTCGGTAGGAAACTCCACAACAGGTCGGAAAGCCCGCTAGGCAAGTCGAGGGCGGCCCGAGCATTGCCGATCGTCGCGGTTATCTTGGCGCGATTGCGAACGATTCCCGCATCGGCCATCAGCCTGGTGACGTCGGAGTCGTCGAAGGCAGCCACGTTGGCGATCACGAAATTGGAGAATGCCGCCCGAAAGGCCGCACGCTTGCGAAGGATGGTCAGCCAGGACAGCCCGGACTGGAATGCCTCCAGGGACATCCGCTCGAACAGGGCATCATCAGCACGCAGGACCACTCCCCATTCCTGGTCGTGGTAGTCCCGGTACTCGGGTGTCGCCTCAGCCCACGCACACCGGATCCGCTCGGCCCGGCTCACCCTGGGGTTGGCGTGCGGTAGGACCCGGCAAATTTCGCGAAGCGGTTGACCGAACGCTGCAGCCCCCAGCCGACCAACGGCCGCATGAGCGACCACCCTGCCCGGCCAACGACCCCGAACGGCAGGTCGAGGTCCTCGGTCCAGCGCAACCGTGAGCCGCCCGGACGTTCGGAGACCTCGAAGACCCCGGGGCCGCGGATCAGTCGTCCGGTGTGTTGCACCGTGCAGCGTCGCGGCGGATCCCATTCGGTGACTCGCATCCTGTCCCGCACTCCGAAGCGGCCCAGCCCGGTCACCGCCTCGATCTCGGTCCCCAACCCGGTTCGAGTGGTCGAGCTGCGCCGAACCTTCGTGGCCAGAATCCACTCACCCTGCCGATCCCAATCAGTGATGGCGGCCCAGACCTGCTCGGCGGGAGCCGAGATATCCACGCTGACGGTGACCTCAGCACGTCGGACGTCAGGCATCGCGCGTTCCGGTCTCGACGGGACCCTCAGACTCAGGGCGTCTCTGAGTCGAAAGATTCGACTCAGGGACGCCCTGAGTAAGGTGCGCGGCGGCGGGGCTCGCTGAGACGAGGGGTTCGACGGCCGGTTGTTGGGTGAGCTGATTGGTCAACGCCGCGATCTGGCGGTCCTTCTCGCGCAGCGCCTCGCTGAGCTGGTCGAGGACCCAGTCCACCTCCAGCATCCGGTAACCCCGGAGCACAACCGAGAATCGCAGGGCTTCGATGTCGGCGGCGTCCGGCGGGCGATCCCCGGGCAGGACCACCGGCGTGCTGTCACGCGGCGCAGGGGCCAGCACCTCTCCCCGTCCGAAGACGAACGAGCCCACCAGGAACAACGCGCCGGAGATGACCACCAGCCCGATGACGAATCCCAGAACAGCGAACACAGTGCCGATGGTGTCACGCGGTTTCGGTGGGGGAAGGTGCCAGCCCGTTGTCGGCGGCCACGATGACCGCCACCGCCTCGTCGATGTCGTCGGTGAGAGTGATCAACTCGAGGTCATGCGCGGCGATCTTGCCCGCCGGGAGCATGACGTCGCGGATCCAGGCCAGCAGGCCCGACCAGTACGCCGAGCCGAACAGGATGACCGGAAAGCGGGTGACCTTGCGGGTCTGGACCAGGGTGAGCGCCTCGAAGAGCTCGTCCAGCGTTCCGAACCCGCCCGGCAGGATGACGAAGGCTTGGGCGTACTTCACGAACATCGTCTTGCGGGCGAAGAAGTACCGAAAATTCAGCCCGATGTCGACCCAGGCGTTGAGCTCCTGCTCGAAGGGCAGCTCGATGCCCAGGCCCACCGACAAACCGCCGGCCTCCTGTGCCCCGCGGTTGACCGCTTCCATCACACCTGGCCCGCCGCCGGTGATCGCCGCGTAACCGGCGCGGGCAAGCGCGGCTCCGAGGGCGTAACCGGCGTCGTAGTCCGGATGACCGGGAGGTGTGCGTGCACTGCCGAAAACGCTTACCGACCGCGGTAATTCGGCGAGCAGTCCGAATCCCTCCACGAACTCCGACTGGATCCGGAGCACCCGCCACGGGTCGGTGTGCACCCAGTCCGAGGGCCCACGGGCACCCAGCAGCCGTTCATCGGTGGTGCCCGGTGTGACCTGACCGCGGCGCAGCACGACCGGCCCACGATGTTTCTCGGGGACGCCCGCAGCAGCATCGATCGGTGGCGTTGGCACCGGGGGCTGGCTCATACCCTCGTCCCACTGAGATGACTGGTCAGCGCGCGCTCGGACTCACGGATCGTGCTCATCCGTACGTGCTCCTCTCTCGTGTGGGCGAGATTCGGGTCGCCGGGGCCGAAGTTCACCGCCGGGATGCCGAAGGCGGCGAAGCGCGCCACATCCGTCCAGCCCAGCTTCGCCTGCACAGGTACCCCGAGGGCGGCGACGAACGAAGCCGCAGCCGGGTCGCCCAGCCCAGGCAGCGCGCCAGGCGCGGAGTCCGTGACTTCGATCTCGAACCCGTCAAAGACTTCCCGGACGTGGTCACTGGCCTGCTCGATGTCGCGATCTGGTGCGAAGCGGAAGTTGACCTCGATGTCGCAGACGTCGGGAATCACGTTGCCGGCCACACCGCCGGCGATGCGTACAGCGTTGAGGCCCTCCCGGTAGATGCAACCGTCGATATCCACTGTCCGGGGAACGTAGGCCTCAAGCCTGGCCAGGACCGGCGCTGCGGCGTGAATCGCATTGGCGCCCAACCATGATCGAGCGCTGTGTGCGCGGTGCCCGACCGTACGTACGATCGCGCGCATGGTCCCTTGGCAGCCCGCCTCGACGACGCCACCGGTGGGTTCCAGCAGCACCGCGATGTCACCGTAGAGCAGGGACCGATCGTTGCGAGCCAGCCGCGCGAGGCCGTTGCGGGAGGACTCGACCTCCTCGTTGTCGTAGAAGATCCAGGTAACGTCGGGCACGGGTTCGGCAATCGACTCGGCCAGCCGCAACATCACCGCCACGCCGGATTTCATGTCCGAGGTGCCGCACCCGTACAACCGGTCCTCGTCGTCGTGACTGGGTACGTTGTCGGCGATGGGGACAGTATCCAGATGCCCGGCGAGGACGACTCGCTGCTCGCGTCCAAGCGACGTGCGCGCGACCACGGCGTCACCGTCTCGGCGAACCTCGAGTCGATCCAGGGCCCGCAGGGCCGTCTCGACCGCGTCGGCCAGTGGTTCTTCGCTTCCAGAGACCGACGGGATGTCCACCAGGGCCCGAGTCAACGAGACGACGTCGAGGGACAGGTCAAGGGTCGGCACGACCGGGAGCCTAACGATCCCACTACCGTGACCGGCGTGATGAGTTCAGCCCCAGGCACAGCCGCCGATGCCAACTCCGGCCGGAGCGCGAGTGCCATCGGCCTCGCGACCGTGACCCCAAGCGGCGCAGTCCTGGATGCCTGGTACCCCCAGCCGAGCCTCTCGTTCCCGGCCGGCGCCCAGTCCGGAACCTCCGTCGTGGACGAGCACGAACTCACCCGCCGGAGCTCAGCCGAGTTCGCCGCCTTGGTCGCGGACGACCCGATCCGGGACGTCTCGGTGCGCGGCATCCAGACCGTGATCGAGGATCTCGACAAAGCGCCGGTCGACACCTACGACGTATGGCTGCGGCTGCAGTTGCTCAGCCACCGCCTGATCCTGCCGAACGAAGCGAACCTCGACGGGGTCTTCGGCCTCCTAACCAACGTCGTCTGGACCAGCGCAGGGCCCTGTCTACCCGAGGACTTCGAACAGACCCGGACGCGACTGCGCGCCGCATACGGGTCGGTGGCCGTGTACGGCGTCGACAAGTTCCCGCGGATGGTGGACTACGTGGTGCCCTCGGGCGTCCGGATCGCCGACGCCGATCGGGTTCGGCTCGGCGCGCATCTGGCTCCCGGAACGACCGTCATGCACGAAGGATTCGTCAACTACAACGCCGGGACGCTGGGCGCCTCGATGGTCGAGGGCCGAATCAGCGCCGGGATCGTGGTTGGTGACGGCTCGGACATCGGCGGTGGCGCATCGATCATGGGCACGCTGTCCGGTGGTGGCCAGGAACGGATCCGGATCGGGGAAGGCTGCCTACTCGGCGCCAACTCCGGCATCGGGATCTCGCTCGGAGACGGTTGTGTGGTCGAGGCCGGCCTGTACGTCACTGCGGGTACGAAAGTACGGTTGCCCGACGACACGGTCGTCGCCGCTCGCGAGCTCTCCGGTCGGTCCGGGCAACTATTCCGCCGCAACAGCATCACCGGCACGGTCGAAGCGCTGCCGAGAGAAGGCAGCTGGGGCGACCTGAACGCAACCCTGCACGCCAACTGATCAGCACCCGGATCAGAAGCGGATCAGAACCGAAGACCGTGTCAGACCCCGTCGAGGAGCTTGAGAAGCAGGGCCCGGAGTTGGCGGTGCCCACGCTCGCCGATTACCTCGGTGATCTTCTCTTCAAGCCCCGTGATGGTGTCGACCCCGGCCGAGAGGCATAGCTCACCCTTCTCGGTGAGCGTGATCAGCTTGGCGCGTCGGTCCGACGGATCGGGACGACGCACCACGTACCCCAGTTCCGCCAGCTCATCGACCAGCTCACCCATGGCCTGAGGAGTCATGTTGGCACCACGAGCAAGGTCGGTCAGCCGTGCGCCCGTCGGCGTGATCTGCGCGAACACCGCCGAGTGAGAGGGCTTCTGCGGGTATCCGGCTCCAACCACACCGTCGACAATTTTGAAGCCGAGAAGGCTGTACGCCTGACCGAGCAGGGCGACTGTATTCGGACCGCTCTGCGCTGGCGATCCGAGTGTCGACATGCCGGCTCTCCTAAGGTAACCTTAATATCAGGTAGTCTTTACTAATTCTACAACGCTTGGCGGGCGCAGGATGAGCAGCGGTCAGGTAGTTACCGGCGAAGTCACGGGGCAGTCGGTCCGGCGGCTCGGCACTTGGTGCCTGTGGGCAGGCATCCTGGGGGCGGCATCGGGAATCTTCCTCACGGTGGTACAGCCCTCGGTCGACGAGGAGATGTACAGCTTTCCGCTCACAGCTACCGGGTTCACTGTCATCCAGGCCTGGTTCTTCGTCCAACATCTTGGCTTGATCCTTGGACTACTTGGCCTCTGGCGATCCGGAGCCGCCGGTACGTCCCGGCTGGGCAGGTGGGGCGTGGTCAGCAGCGTGGCCGGAATGCTGATGTTGTCCGTAACCGAGTTAGTCGCGATCTCAGCGGCGGAAGACCCTTACCCGAGCTCGCGCACGGATCTGCTTGACGTGCTGTACGGGATTTCAACGATCGTCGTAGGGGTGGGCCTCATCCTGGCTGGGGTCGCCATCACGCGAGCCGGGAAGTGGAGCGGGTGGATGCGGTGGCTGCCCCTGGTCACGGGGATCTACGTCTTCGCGCCGATGACGCCGGCGATAATGGGCCCCTTCGTGATCGCGCGCATCGCGATCACAGTGTGGATGCTCATGTTCGCGGCACTGGGCTGGGCACTGCTCAAGGCGGCAGACCACTAGCTGAGCCTCGAGTAGCGATGCTCAAGGAAGCGAATTGAGTGGTCAAGCTCCCTGCCTTACTTCGTGAAAAGCAAGTCTTGGGACTTGATTCTAAGGCAACAAGGTGTGAGGCTTGTCTGACGAGGAATGTCGTCAGGGGGAACCATGATCGCCGTCATGACGATCGATCAGCGCGGCAGCCGGCGAGACGTGGATCGAGTCAACGAACTCCTCACCGAGCTCCGCCGAGGTGTCACCTCAGGCGTAGTCCTGCCGTTCGAACGAACGATCGGCGACGAGGTGCAGGGCGTCCTCGGCGACCCCGCGCTGGTGGTCGAACTGACCTTGCGCTGCTCGCGGTCCCGCCGTTGGACCGTCGGTATCGGCTTGGGGACGATTCGCACCCCGCTGCCGGACAGCACCCGCGAGGCCAGTGGCTCAGCCTTCGAACACGCCCGCGATGCGGTCACCCGGGCCAAGTCTACGACGGAGGCCATCGCCGTCGAAGGTCCGGAGCCGACCTCGAGCGCGTACGCCGAGGCAGTGTTGAGCACGCTGGGCGCCGTAGTGCGTCGCCGCTCGCCCGCGGGTTGGCAGGCGGTCGACCTCATCGCCGAGAGCCGCACTCAGAGCGAGGTCGCCCTCCTACTGGGAGTCAGCAAGCAAGCGGTCAGCCAGCGGCTGCGTGCCGCTTGGTGGTGGCGTGAGCAAGGGATGCGTCCAGTCGCCGCACACCTACTGACCGAGGCGGCGTGATGCAGACGGTCGTGCTCGCGGTGGTGCTCGGCCTCGTCGTGGCGGTGTCGCTGCCCGGCTGGTGGCAGCGCCGACCGGCGTGGCCCGCCATTGCTGTCGCGCTCCTCTGCGCCGCCCTGGTGGTCGCCGCCAGAGCGGGCGACGTCGGGCGGCCAGCCTTCATTTTGTGTACGGCCTTGGCGCTCGTTGCCTCCGCAGCGGGCGGCGGCCCGTTGACCGTCGCCATCCTTCGGATGGCTTCGTCCGCTACCGCGCCGCGAGTCCGGGAACCCGGTAGACCAGACCCCACGCCGCCCGAGGACCTGCTGCGCGGTGGAGCCTGGATCGGGGCGCTGGAACGGATCGCGGTGACCGCCACGTTGATCGCCGGATGGCCCGAAGGGTTGGCTGTGGTGCTGGCGGTCAAGGGACTGGCTCGCTACCCCGAACTGCGCTCCCCGGGAGCGGGGGCGTCCGAGCGCTTCATCATCGGGACGTTCACCAGCGTGCTGTGGGCCGCCGCGTGCGCCGTTACGGTGCTGCTGGTGCTACCCCGACGATGAGCCGGCCAGCCGGGACACCGCCGCGGTGATCCGCTCGTCGGTGGCGGTGAGGGCGATCCGCACGTGCTCGCCGCCGGTCGGGCCGTAGAAAGTGCCTGGGGCGACGAGGATTCCACGTTCGGCGAACCAGTCCACCGTGGCCATCGACGCCTCGTGACGGGTGGCCCAAAGGTAGAGCCCGGCCTCAGAGTCATCGATCCGGAATCCCGCGGACGACAGTGCAGCGGCCAGCTGATCGCGCCGCGCACCGTATCGCTGGCGCTGCTCCGCGACGTGCGTGTCGTTGCCGTAGGCCGCAGCCATCGCTGCCTGCACCGGTAGCGGAACGAGCAGGCCCGCGTGGCGTCGAAGGTTCCAGATAGTGCTGATCAGGGCAGGGTCGCCGACGATCAGGCCGGCGCGATAGCCGGCCAGGTTGGATCGCTTGGACAGTGAGTGCACTGCCAACACTCCCACGTGCGACTTCCCGACGATGCTGGGATGCAGGACGCTCATCGGCGTCACGGTCCAGCCCAGTTCGAGATAGCACTCGTCGACCACGATCGGGATGGTCCGCTCCCGCCCCCAGGCGACCCAACGCTGCAGGTCCGTTGCCGACAGCACAGCGCCGTGCGGATTGGCCGGCGAGTTCAGCCAGACCAGGCTGACGCCGGCGGCATCCTCCGGCGGCCGGTCGGCGCGTCGTACCCCCGCTCCCACCAGCACCGCTCCGACCTCATAGGTGGGGTAAGCCAATTCGGGGATGAGGATCGTGGAACCAGCCTCGATACCCAGCACCGTCGGCAGCCATGCGACGGTCTCCTTGGAACCGATCGTCGGCAGGATGGCATCGGCCGGCGCCGCCTGGACGTCGAACCGGCGGTGCAGCCAGGCGGACGCAGCGGCGCGTAGGTCCTCGGTCCCACGGGCGGTGGGATAGCCGGGGGCATTCGCGTTGGCGGTAAGCGCATCTGCGATGAGCTGCGGGGTGGGGTCAACGGGGGTACCCATCGACAGGTCGACAAGCCCATCCGGGTGCCGCCGCGCGCGTTCCCGAACCTGGTCCAGACTGTCCCAGGGAAAGTCTGGAATCCTCCGCAGCAGGTCAGTGCTCGTTCAACGTCAGTGCCGCCTACATCTGGGAGTGCTCGGAACCGTCAGTGCTCGTTCACCTGCGGTGGCAACGCCGCGACCAGGGGATGATCCTTGTCGATATCTCCCGTCTTCGACGCGCCCCCAGGTGAGCCCAGGTCGTCGAAGAAGTCGACGTTGGCGTTGTAGTAGTCCTTCCACTTCTCGGGGACGTCGTCCTCGTAGAAGATCGCCTCGACCGGGCAGACCGGCTCGCACGCACCACAGTCCACGCATTCGTCCGGGTGGATGTAAAGCATCCGCTTGCCGGTATAGATGCAGTCGACCGGGCACTCGTCGATGCATGCCTTGTCAAGGACATCGACACACGGCTCGGCGATGACGTAGGTCACGGTGCTCCTCCTGCGGGGACTGCTGCGGGCTTCCTAGTATTGCCTTCTCGAGGCCGGGTTGGCGTGGAGGGGGGCACTTTGCCAAGTGAACCTGCCCACGTAAGCATTGACGTCGCGGATGTGGAGCGGATCGCTGCCCTCGGCTGGCGTGGCCTCGAGGAGGCCCAACTCGGCGGATGGTTGCTGCGCGCCGCCGGTGGCTTCACCGGTCGGTCGAACTCCGCCTTGGTCCTGGGCACGCCGCCGAAGACCGCGGCCTGGCTGCCCGACCTCGTGCGCTGGTACGCCGACCGCGGGCTGCCGCCGATGGTCCAGATACCGATGCCCGGAGGCGAGGCGATCGACGCGATGCTGGACGCGTCCGGTTGGCGGACCCACGACCTGGTCCGGTTCCTCACTGGGGACCTTTCCGAGGTCCAGAAGTCGACCGCCCGGGCACTGGCTCGGCCGAGTGAAGGACGCCCTGTATCGGACCTATTGGCACAGGGTGCCCTTCACTCGAATGGGTCGGGGGTGATTGCGCGGCTGGACCCCGAGCCGGACGACGCGTGGCTGGCGGCCTACCACTACCGCGGCGCTCCCCTGCCCGGGCACGCTCGAGAGGTCCTGGTACGAGCCGAGGAGGGCACAGAGCTGCGCTTCGCGTCGCTGCGCGCACCGGCCCCGGACGGCGCAGCCGCAGCGGTGCTCGCGGTGGCTCGCGGGGCCGTGGCGCGGGGCTGGCTCGGGGTCACGGCCGTCACCGTCAACGAAGGGCGCAGGCGCCAGGGGCATGGGACCCGGCTGATGGCGGAGTTGGCCAACTGGGCCGACGAGCGCGGTGCCAGAGCGATCTACCTGCAAGTGGCCGCCGACAACTCTTCCGCCCTACGGCTCTACTCTCGCTTGGGATTCCACCATCATCACGACTACCGCTACCGGATCGGCCCGGTTCCGGAAGACCGTTCCGCCTGATCCGACCCGGTCTCTGGGACCGCTTTCAGGACCCGTCGTACGGCGTCCTGTTCGCCGTCGTAGTAGGCCAGACCCCAGCGCGCGACGTGGGCGGGGAACTCGAATGCCGGGTTGTTGTCGATCCCGTCCAGGACGGCACGCAGGGCTCGGCGCTGGTCGGCAAGTTCCGCGTCGTAGGACTCGAGCATGGCCCGGACCTGAGCGGGCTCGAGCAGGTGGCCCAGGAGCAGACGTAAGGCGATGGGGTGCTTGAGGACCGGGAAACCGGGATCGGACTCAGCCAGCCAGCGGCGCAGCTCCCGGGCGCCCTTCGCGCTGACCCGGTAGCGGGTCGTGGTCCGGTTGGCACCGCCTCCGGTCTCCCGAGACAGCACCAACCTCCGATCGGCCAGCCGCTTGAGCTCGGTGTAGATCTGACTCATCGCGGGTGCGGTCCAGTAGAAGCGCAGCGTCGAATCAGCCCATCGCTTCAGCTCGTACCCGGTCAGTTCCTGGCCGAAAGTGAGCAAACCCAAAATGGCGTACGACGTGGTAGGCAGATTTTGCTCTTGACTCACGGCCCGGACTCTACTATTCCTAACCGGAATAACTCCATGACGACACGGATACAGAGGATGACGACGAATGAGCCAGACCATGGTGCTGATCGGGACCCGCAAGGGCTTGTGGACGGCGACCAGCGATGACGACCGACAGTCCTGGACACTGCGCGGACCGGATCTCGGGTTGAACGAGGTCGCCGCATGCGCGATCGACACCCGCGGCGATACGCCGCGGTTGTTCGCCGGGGCGAGCAGTTCGCACTGGGGTCCGGCGATGTCCTACTCCGATGACCTGGGCGCGAGCTGGATCGAGCCCGATCCCGCTCCGATCAGCTTCCCGAAGGAGACCGACGCCGCGTTGGCCAGGGTCTGGCAGATCACACCCGGGCCAGCCGACCAGCCCGACCTGATCTGGGCGGGCACCGAGCCCTCGGCCCTGTGGCGCAGCGAGGACCGAGGAGTGTCGTTCACCCTGAACCAGGGGCTCTGGGATCACCCGCATCGCCCGGAGTGGGAGCCGGGTGGGGGTGGCCAGGCTCTGCACACGATCCTCCCCCACCCAGCAGAGCGCCGGCAGATGCACATCGCGATGTCGACCGGCGGCGTCTATCGGACCGCCGACGACGGGGCCAGCTGGAACCCGGCCAACCGCGGCATTCAGGGTTCGTTCCTGCCCGCTGACGAGTTCCCGGAGTACGGGCAGTGCGTACACAAGGTTGCCCGCCATCCCGAGCGCCCGAACCAGATGTTCGCCCAAAATCACGGGGGCGTTTACCGCTCCGACGACCAGGGCGAGTCCTGGACCTCGATCGCCGAGGGACTGCCCGGCGACTTCGGCTTCAACATGGTCGTGCACCCGCACGACCCGGGGACGGTGTACATCCTGCCGCTGGTGGCTGACATGCAGCGGTTCGCGCCCGAGGGCCGCTGCAGGGTGTACCGCAGCCGCGACGCCGGCCAGACCTGGGAGGAGTTGTCCAAGGGCCTGCCGGACCAGCAGTTCTATGCGACGGTCATGCGAGACGCCATGTGTGCTGATGACCTGCCCACGACCGGGATCTACTTCGGTACCCGTAGTGGATCGGTGTTCGCCAGTGCCGACGAAGGGAAGAGCTGGGCGGAGATCGCCTCCCACCTGCCCGACGTCCTATGTGTCCGGGCCGGGAAGGTGTCCTGAGTGGCTGTGCTGATCCGGATACCTGGAGCCCTGCGGCAGTTCACCGGGAATGCCCGCACGCTGGAGGTCGACCTTCCTGAGGGCACCGACGTAGCCGGGCTGCTGGCCAGAATCGGCGCGGACAATCCCTCCCTCGTACGGCGGATCTGCGACGAACGCGGGAATCTGCGCCAGCACGTGAACCTCTACATCGGGACGACGAACGTGCGCGACGGCCAGGGACTGGCCACCGCCGTGCCCGACGGCGCGGAGGTCTACCTCCTGCCGGCGGTGTCCGGCGGCTGAGCAGCCGCTACGGTCGATCGGGACGAGATTGGGCCCCGACAGGGGAAGAATCCTGCGAACCTATCGTCGCAGGGGTCCCCTGAGTCCGGTTGGGTCGCCGCAGGGTGCCCACCGAGAAGGCCAGCGCCAACGACCCCAACAGCAGGAACGTGAGGTTGAGCAACGACGATCCGGTCGCGGCCGAACCGCCGGTGATCAGGAGATCCCCTTCCGGTCGGGCGATGGCCGAACGGGCGATCACGCCGAGCCAGACCGCCCCAGGCAACAGTGCGGCCCAGACCGAGCCGGAGATCGCGTACATCGCGCGGGTAAAGGCCACGTTGCCGGCAACCGCGGCCGCTATCGAGAGCGGGACCGGGATCGAACCAATGCGCAACGGCAGGTAGAACACCTCGAGAATCGCCCAGACCGCGGCCAGCACGAGGACCACAACGCCCCCGAGCAGTCGGAAGATCATGCTGAGGCGGACTCCGACTCCAAGCCCAATCCGCTGAACAGGCCGCTCTCGTAGCCGCCCTCCCCGTCGGCATCGCCCGCGCTGCCCCGAACCAGCTGGTAGAACTCGACCGCGAACGCCTTGTTCGGGATGTTGTTCGACAGCGCGAAGAACGGCCCGTGCACCGAGATCTGCGTGGCGTGGGCGCGCATCGCGGCCATCTTGGCAGGCAGATGGTCGCTGGCATCGACCGCGGTCGTCACCAACTCGTCCGGAGTGCCGAACGGAAGCTCGTCGGGGTCGGACAGGTCATCGAACTTCTCCCCTGCGGCTCGCATGCTCTCGGCGGCCTTGCGCAGCCAGGAGATGGGAATCGCGCTCCAATAGGCCTTGGTTATCGACCAGGCCGCTCCGAGATCGGGACGGTAGTCCGGATCGGCAGCCGCATCGAATGCCGCCATCGCGACCCGATGCGCCCGGATGTGATCGGGGTGACCGTAGCCACCGTTCTCGTCGTAGGTGACGAGCACCTGCGGTTGCACCTCGCGGATGACCTCGACCGCAGCGGCGCAGATCTCGTCGGGATCGGCCCGCCAGAAGGCGCGCGCGTGCTCGTTGGCTGCTGTGCCCATCATCCCGCTGTCTCGCCAGCGACCGGTTCCGCCCAGGAAGCGATGGTCACTGACGCCCAGTTCACGCATGGCCTGGGCGAGCTCGGAGATCCGGTAACCGCCGAGCTGATCTGCTTGGTCGGCAGCGAGGCCGGCCAGTTCGGGCACCAGCACCTCGCCCTCCTCACCCAGGGTGCAGGTGAGCAGTGTGACTCCAACGCCCTCTGCTGCATATCGTGCCATCGTGGCGCCGGTGGTGATCGTCTCGTCGTCCGGGTGGGCGTGCAGGAACAGAACGCGCCGCCGCGGACCTGGATCGCTCATGTTCGCCACCCTAAGTGCCCACCCAGTTGATCATCGGAAAGTGAGCACTTTTCGGTCTGTTCCGAACTCGAAACCCTCCGAATTCCGATGATCAATTGCGTCTAGAGGACGGTACGGACCGCTGAGTAGTGGCAGGCCGAGGTGTGTCCCGGCTCCTGTTCGGCCAGCGGGGGCACGAGGTCGATGCACTTGCGCTGCTGGTCCTCGGTGAGTTCATCCCTGAACTTGAAGCACCGGGTACGGAAGCGGCAACCCGAAGGGGGGTTTGCCGGGCTCGGGATGTCGCCGTTGAGGACGATCCGCTCGCGCCGGCGTTCCCGCTCGGGATCCGGGATCGGGATCGCCGACAGCAGTGCCTGGGTATAGGGATGCATCGGCCGGGCAAACAGGGTGTCTCGATCGGCCAGTTCCATGATCTTGCCGAGATACATCACGGCGATCCGGTCGGAGATGTGCCGTACGACGGACAGGTCGTGGGCGATGAAGAGATACGACAGACCGAGCTGATCCTGCAGGTCCTCCAGCAGGTTGATGACCCCCGCCTGGATGGACACGTCCAGGGCCGAGACCGGCTCGTCGAGGATGAGCATCGCCGGCTCGAGGGCCAGCGCCCTGGCGATGCCGATCCGTTGCCGCTGTCCACCGGAGAAGTCCGCCGGATAGCGGTTGGTGTGCTCCGGGTTGAGCCCGACCATCTGAACGAGGTCCTTGACTCGCGTCCGCAGGGCCGCATCTCCATTGACCAGGTTATGGATGATCAACGGCTCGGCGACGATGTCGAAGACCGGCAGGCGAGGATTCAGTGACGCGTAGGGGTCCTGGAACACGATCTGGATGTCCCTACGAAGGGGGCGCATCTGGGATCGGGACAGCCCGACGATTTCGCGGCCCCGGAAGACGACCGAACCGGCGGTGGCGGGCTGGAGATTCAGGATCGCCCTCCCCGTGGTCGACTTGCCGCAGCCGGATTCACCGACCAAGCCGAGGACCTGACCGGGGTGGACCTCAAGGTCGATGCCGTCGACGGCGCGTACGTGACCCACGATCCGCCGGATCAAACCGCCACCTCGGATGGGGAAGAGCTTCTCCATCCCGGTCACCTTGAGGATCGGCTCCCCGGTCTGGGAAGCCTTGGGGCTGGTGTCCTGCTCGAGGGTCGTCATACCTGCCCCTGACCGGTGGAAGAACCGACCTCGGCGACGGTGTCGTCACCGGCACCTCCCCCGATGAGGACATCGTCGACCGCGGTTGCGTCGAAGATCTCTTCAGCGTTCGTGCCGGTGCCGCGCAGTTCTTCGTTGCGGATACAGGCGGCCAGGTGACCCCCGCCCACCTCCATCAGTGGCGGTTCGTCCTCATCACAAGCGTCTATGTGCAGCGGGCAACGTGGGCCGAACGGACAGCCCGGTGGCATGTTCACCAGCTACGGCGGCGAACCCTTGATCGGAGTGAGCCGTTGGTGCTCGGTGGCGTCCAGTCGTGGCATCGAGCCGAGCAGGCCAAGGGTGTAGGGCATCCGGGGCCGGTAGTAGATCTCGTCGACATGACCCATCTCGACCGGCCTTCCGGCGTACATCACCAGCACCCGGTCAGCGACCCCGGCCACTACCCCCAGGTCGTGGGTGATCAGCACCATCGCCGCCCCGGTCTCGGCCATGGCCGTGTTGAGAACCTCGAGGATCTGGGCCTGCACCGTCACGTCCAGAGCGGTCGTCGGTTCGTCGGCAATGATCACGTCCGGCTGGTTGGCCATTGCGATCGCGATGACAACGCGCTGGCGCATGCCTCCGGAGAACTCGTGCGGGTACTGGTCGATGCGGTCCGAGGCGTTGGGAATGCCGACCAGGTTGAGCAACTCCACACCCCGATCCCGGGCAGCCTTCTTCGACATCGACTCGTCGTGGGCACGCAGGGTCTCCGCGATCTGGAACCCGACCTTGTACACCGGATCCAGGGATGTCATCGGGTCCTGGAAGATCATCGCGACGCCCTTGCCGCGGATCTTGGAGAACGACCTGTCCTTCATCCCCAACAGTTCGGTTCCTCGATAGCGCACCGATCCGGTGATGTCCGCGGAGGCCGGCAGCAGTCCCATCACCGCTAGCGACGTTACCGACTTGCCGGAGCCCGACTCACCGACCACTGCGAGCACCTCGCCGGAGCGCAGGGTGTAGGTGACGCCGCGTACGGCGTGCACGATCCCGTCCTCGGTCGGGAATCGGACGTTGAGGTCGGTGACCTCGAGCAGGGCATCCTTGGTCACCGGTGATGCTGGGGTGGCCGCGCTGCCGTACGCAGGGCTCAGCGTTGTCATGGGGCTCCGGCTCCTGTCGCTGGGGCAGCTGGCACGCGACTCAGGCGCGAACTCGCTTGTTGGAGGGGTCGAAGGCGTCTCGGATCCCATCACCGATCAGGTTGATGGCCAGCACGATGAGCAGGAACAACAAG
This sequence comes from Geodermatophilaceae bacterium, assembly GCA_050999295.1. Classification (GTDB taxonomy): domain Bacteria; phylum Actinomycetota; class Actinomycetes; order Mycobacteriales; family Geodermatophilaceae; genus JACCQS01. Next base: position 25,135 of record JBPCPI010000230.1, read on the forward strand.
CCTGGGAAGTAGAACAGCCACGGCCGGGTGCTCGCCGCCTGGACACCGTCGGAGATCAACCGACCCAGTGAGGTGTCCTCCGGCCCGACACCGAACCCGAGAAAGGTCAGCGTGGCCTCAGCCAGAATGGCGGCTGCCGCAGCCAGCGTCGTCCACACGATGATCGTCCCGAGCGAGTTCGGGATGAGGTGGCGGGTGATGATCCGCCAGTTCGACGCGCCGAGGGCGTGGGCGGCCTCGATGAACTCCCGTTCCTTCAGGGACAGGAACTGGCTGCGCACGATACGGGACAGGTCCAACCAGCCGAACAGGCCCAGGATCAGGGCTACCCCGACTGCCGTCTTCGCGTTCTCAAAGTTGCTGGCCACGATGACCAGAACGACCAACAGCGGAATGGTCAGGATGAGGTCGACGAAGCGCATCAGGACGTTGTCGATCCAGTTCCCGAAATACCCCGCCAATGCGCCGACGACCAGCCCCAAGGTCAAGGAGATGACGACGGCGATGATGACCACCAGCGCGCTGCGCTGGATACCCAGCATGAGTCCGGCTAGCAGGTCACGACCGATGGCATCGCTGCCCAGCGGGTAGAAGCGGCCGCCTTGCTCGGTGCCCGGCGGCACCGACTGCGCACCGGCGTTGAGCGTGACGTAGTTGATCGTGTAGACGAGGGGACCGAGGAACCCGAACAGCAGCAGGATCAGGAACCCGACCAGTCCGGTCATGGCGAGCTTGTTGTGCAGGAACCTGCTGATGATTTGCTGGCGCTGGCTGCGCGCCTCGACGGTGAACTCCCACCCCCCCCCGCCCCCCCCCCCCCCC
>JBPCPI010000242.1:0-6186 GCA_050999295.1 Geodermatophilaceae bacterium
CACGATGATCTCGCCGGACTTCACGATCTCGCCGCCGAAGCGCTTGACGCCCAAGCGCTGGCTGTTGGAGTCGCGACCGTTCCGCGATGAGGAGGCGCCTTTCTTGTGGGCCATCTCGCTCAGTCCTCCTTCTTCTTCTTCTCGTCAGTGTCCGAGGAGCTAGCGGCGGCCTTAGTCGCCTTCGCGGCCTTGGTGGTTTTGGTGGTTTTGGTGGTCTTGGCGGCCTTGCTCGGCTTTTCGGCGGCCTTGCCCGGTGCGGCCTTGGCCGAAGCCTTCGCGGTCTTGCTCGGCTTGTCGTCGGTGGCGGTCTTCCCCTCGGCTGCCTTGGTGGCCGTCTTGTTCGGTTTCCGGGCTGTCTCGGCCTTGGCAGTGTCGGCCTTGGCAGTGTCAGCCTTGGCGGCGGCCTTGGCAGTGTCGGCCTTGGCAGTGTCGGCCTTGGCAGTGTCGGCCTTGGCAGTGTCGGCCTTGGCAGTGTCAGCCTTGGCAGTGTCAGCCTTGGCAGTGTCAGCCTTGGCAGTGTCAGCCTTGGCAGTGTCAGCCTTGGGGGTCTTCTTCGGCTTGCCGTCGTCGATGTCGGTGACCAGCAACTCGGTCAGAAGCTGGCGATGGCCGATCCGCCTGCGGTATCCAGTCTTGTTCTTGTACTTAAGGATCTTGATCTTCGGGCCCTTGTGGTGCCCGACGATCTCACCGGTGACGGCGATCTTGGCCAGGGCCGCGGTCTCGCTGACCACATTGCGGCCGTCGACCAGCAGCAGCGCGGGCAGGCTGATCTCGTCGCCTGCCTCGCCCTCGAGTCGGTTGACCTCGACGACGTCGCCGACGGCAACTTTGTGTTGCTTGCCACCTGCCTTGACCACTGCGTACACCACGGAACTCCCTAGCCTTGCTCGCCGCGCACCGAATTGAAGGCCGGTGAGCAGAGGACTCATGCGAGTGTGCCGACCTCCGGTGGGGACGCACACTGGGTGCGCCGGCCGCGATGGCACGCGAGCCCCCAGAGTACCGGAGTCCCTTGCGCAACGCCCAACCAGGCCACGCTCACTGTCCAGCGGGCCACGCTCAGGGCATCAGGTCACAAGTCGGCAAGGGGCGGACCGGCCGGACGGGAGGCACCGCGCCGCCCACGGCGGCGCGGAGTCGCCGTCACAGTCGGGGCTGCTGCGTCATCTTCCTGCTCAGTCCAGGCCCGTACATCGGCGGATTCCGTCCTGTCCGGCGTCGGCGTGATCGAGCGATTCGTAGGCGGAACGACAACGGTGCTGACGCTGGCGTCCGCCGTGTCCGGCATCGACTCAGCAGCGATCTTGGCGACAGGCATCCAGTCAACCGGCTCGCTCACAATCACACCGGAGTCTTGCCCCGTCTCGACCTGTGCGGCGTCCCCGTGGGTATCCTCGCCGCGCCCACGGTTTCGCCCACCGCCGCTGCGCTGGAATCGGTCTGCGCGCTCGGGTCCACGGTTGTCGTTGCGCTCCCCACGGTCGCCGCCACGATTGTTCTCCCCGTGGCCTTCACCTCGGTCGCCCTTGAACCCTTCGGCACTGGGACGGCGGCGCTTTTCGTCGACCGGATCGGCGTGCACGATGATTCCGCGGCCGTTGCAGTGTTCACACGGCTCGGAGTAGACCTCGAGCAGGCCCTGGCCCACTCTCTTGCGGGTCATCTGCACCAAGCCAAGCGAAGTGACCTCCGCAACCTGATGACGGGTCCGATCGCGGCCCAGACATTCGGTGAGCCGGCGCAGGACCAGGTCCCGATTGCTCTCGAGGACCATGTCGATGAAGTCGATCACGATGATGCCGCCGATGTCGCGTAGTCGGAGCTGACGCACGATCTCCTCGGCGGCCTCCAGGTTGTTCCGGGTCACTGTCTGTTCGAGGTTGCCCCCGCTGCCGGTGTACTTGCCGGTGTTCACGTCCACGACGGTCATCGCCTCAGTGCGGTCAATCACCAGCGATCCGCCCGAAGGCAACCACACCTTGCGGTCCAATGCCTTCACGAGCTGCTCATCGACCCGCAGTTCGCCGAAGACGTCGCTCTCGCCGGTATGCCGGCTGACCCGGTCGGCCAGGTCGGGCGCCACATGTGCGACGTAGGCCTCGACGGTGTCCCAGGCGTCGCCCCCTGAGACGATCATCCGGGTGAAATCCTCGTTGAAGACGTCCCGGATGACCCGGATCGCGAGATCAGGTTCCTGGTAGAGCAGACTCGGCGAGCTGGTGGACGAACCGGCGGCCTTCTTCTGGATGACCTCCCACTGGGCGGTCAGCCGGTTGACGTCGCGGGTGAGCTCTTCCTCGCTCGCGCCTTCGGCTGCAGTACGGATGATCACCCCAGCGTCCTCGGGGACGATCTTCTTCAGGATTGCCTTGAGCCGACTGCGTTCGACATCGGGCAGCTTGCGGCTGATCCCGGTCATCGACCCGTTGGGCACATAGACCAGGTATCGGCCGGGCAAGCTGACCTGTGAGGTCAACCGGGCACCCTTGTGACCCATCGGATCCTTGGTCACCTGGACCACGACGCTGTCGCCGGACTTCATCGCGGTCTCGATGTTGCGGGACTTGCCCTCCAGCCCGGCGGCGTCCCAGTTCACCTCACCGGCGTACAGCACGGCGTTGCGACCCTTGCCGATGTCAACGAAGGCCGCCTCCATGCTCGGCAGGACGTTCTGAACTTTGCCGAGGTAGACGTTGCCCGCGAAGGAGTTGGAGCTTGCCTGGGTGATGTAGTGCTCGACCACGACGTCGTCCTCGAGGACAGCGATCTGGGTCCGTTCACCGCTCTGCCGGATGACCATGGCGCGGTTGACCGCCTCGCGGCGGGTGAGGAACTCCGCCTCGGACAGGATCGGCGCGCGACGCCGGCCGGTTTCCCGACCGTCGCGACGGCGCTGGCGCTTGGCTTCCAGGCGCGTGGAACCAGAGATCCCGCGGACCTCTTCGTTGCCTCCGCCGCCGGCCTCACGCCCGACGGTCTCACCGCGGCCGGTTGCGGAATCGTCGTCATCTGAGCGCCGCCGACGACGGCGCCGGCGCCGCGTGGAGGTACCGGCCTCGCCGTCCTCGTCGTCGTCGGACTCGCCCCCCGCGACATCGTCGGAGTCCTCGGAGGACCGGCCGGTGGCCGAGCTGTCCGAGCCGTCTCCATCGAGCTCGTCGCCGGTCTTGCCGCGACCACGCCCCCGCCGACCGCGCCGACGTCGGTTTCCGCCTTCACCGTCGGCATCTGGGTCGGAGTCGCTCTCATCGGTTGCGCCGTCGTACCCGTCGCCCGTCGCGGCAACGTCATCGGCAGCAGTCGGTTCGAGCTCTGCCGCGGTCTGCTTGTCGAGGCCGTCGCCGTCCGACCCATCCATGCCGGACTTTGTCGTCTTGGTCGGCTTGCTGGCTCTGCCGGACCTGCCGCCGGCCTTCGCCGCCTTCGCTGCCTTCGTGGCCTTGGCCGGCTGCACATCGCCGGTTGCCGCAGCGCCGTCCACCTTTGCCGCACTGCTCTTGCTTGCGCGCGTTGCTTTGCTCGGGCGCGAGTCGTCCTCCGGCGCGCGCTGTTCATGGCCGTCGACGAAGTCGGCCTCCCTAGCCGCCCCCGGCACCGGTTCGGGGTCCGGGGGCGCCATGAAGGACATCACCGGTGGCGGAGCGCTCCGGCGGCGGGTGGGCTGGGACGGACTGGCCTCGAGCGGGTTTGTGTCGGACCGCTCGGGGTTGCCGATCTGCGCTTTGCTTGTGTCTGCGGTGCCGGTCTCGGTGGTGCTGGTGGGCTCGTTGTCGAGCACTGGTTCTCCGTTTCGCGTACCCGGGCGCCGCTCACCTAGTTCGGTGTTCGGCCGCCGCTCAGGTACGGCGGGTCAGGCGAGCCCCGAGGTCGCGTGTCGCGCCCCGTGCGGGCAGCGGCGGGATCCCGGTCTCGCGGAAGTCTTCGTATCGAGAGTCGAGAGACACTCGATTGTTGCCGACGATGGCCCGTCGACCGGGCCGCGATCAGGTCTCGCCTGGTGCGCCGTCTCTGGCAGTGGCGGCACGGTCGGGACCGAGCGGATCAGTCAGCACTCCGGTGGTGCCGTCGAGCCGTCCCTGTGCGAGCCGCGTCGAACGCGAAGTGAGCGGCCCATCCAGTCCGGCGACGGCACCGAGAGCGGTGAGCACATCGTCGGGTCGTACGGCGGGACTGACCTGTCGTACGACCATGGCAAGTATCGCACAACCCGCGATAGAGGAGGCTGACGCGCTCACCACGGCCGCTCGCGCGTCGAGCAAGCGCAGCCCCTTCTTCGTCACCCGCTCGACAAGCACGCTCTCCCGGCCGAGAAAGTCGTCAAGGGCCACGACGAGTTCCTCGGGGGCGACGCCGGGCAGTTCGATCCGCCAGTCCGAGGCCTCGATCTGCTCGGGCAGCCCCCCGGGGCCGGCCGGGAGGACCTCCAGGATGTCCAGGCCATCCGGAAGCGCCGCGTCCAGGACCGCGCGCACCTGCTCTGGGTCGCATTCGGTTTGCAGCCCGATCTCGAGGTACTCCGCCTCGCTGGCCGCCCCCGTGGGAGCCGCCCCGACGTAGGAGATCTTCGGATGCGGGCTGAATCCCGCGGAGAAGGCCATCGGGACGCCGGATCGGCGCAGCGCCCGTTCGAAGGCGCGGGCGAAGTCCCGGTGCGAGACGAATCGCAAGCGGCCGCGCTTGGCATACCGGATCCGGAGCCGTTGGACTGTCGGCGGCGGGGGCGGCCCTTCGGGCTGGCGGGTACCCATCAGGAACCGGCGCGCTGCCAGCAACGACCGGCTTTGCCTACCAGGTGCCCCGCCACGCCGGGGAACCGTCCGGCGTGGCGGCGCCTGGGGTAGGCAAAGCTGCACAACGACACGGTCAAGTGCAGGACGGGATCGGCGTGAGCGGGAGCAGTTTCACCCCGGTCGGACCGATCTGGATGTCCGTGCGCATCCCGGGGCAGACGCCGCAGTCGAAGCACGGCGTCCATCGGCAGTCGTCCTGCTCCTGCTCGGACAACGCGTCCTGCCAGTCCGCCCAGAGCCACTCCTTGTCCAGCCCGGAATCGAGGTGGTCCCAGGGCAGTACCTCATGCTCGGTGCGTTCGCGGGTGGTGTACCAGTCGACGTCCAGTCCGTACGCGGGAAGTACTTCCGCACAGGCAGCCATCCAGCGGTCGAAGCTGAAGTGCTCGTTCCAGCCGTCGAATCGACCGCCGTCCCGCCACACCTGCTCGATGACGGCACCGATCCGGCGGTCACCGCGGGAGAGCAGTCCTTCGACGATGCCTGGCTTGCCATCGTGATAGCGAACGCCGATCGCCCGGCCGACGCTTCGGTCGGAGTTGATCGCCGTGCGCAACAGCTTCAACCGCCGGTCGATCGTCTCGTGGTCAGCTTGGCTCGCCCACTGGAACGGCGTGTGCGGTTTCGGGACGAATCCGCCGATCGAGACTGTGCAGCGGATGTCCTTGTGCCCGCTCGCTGCCCGGCCGGCCATGATCACCTCCCGTGCCATGTCGGCGATCTCGAGCACGTCCTCGTCGGTCTCGGTGGGCAGGCCGCACATGAAGTAGAGCTTGACCTGCCGCCAGCCGTTCGCGTACGCCGTCGAGACGGTCCTGATCAGGTCCTCCTTGGAGACCATCTTGTTGATCACCTTGCGCAGCCGCCCACTGCCGCCCTCCGGTGCGAAAGTCAAGCCGGAGCGGCGGCCATTGCGGGACAGCTCGTTGGCCAGGGTGACGTTGAACGCGTCGACCCGGGTGCTGGGCAGCGACAGGCTGGTGTTCGTGCCCTCGTACCGGTCAGCCAAACCCTTGGCGATCTCCCCGATCTCGGAGTGATCCGCGCTGGACAGGCTGAGCAGGCCGACCTCCTCGTACCCGCTGGCCTTGAGACCGGCCTCGACCATCTCGCCGATCCCGGTGATCGAGCGCTCCCGGACCGGGCGGGTGATCATCCCGGCCTGGCAGAACCGGCACCCACGCGTGCAACCGCGGAAGATCTCCACGCTCATCCGCTCGTGCACGGTCTCGGCCAGCGGCACCAGCGGCTGCTTGGGGTATGGCCACTCGTCCAAGTCCATGGTGGTGCGTTTGCTGACCCGGAACGGGATGGCGCTCTGGTTCGTCGTGACCCGCTGGATCCGGCCGTCGGGCAGGTAGTCCACGTCGTAGAAGCGGGGTACGTACACGCC
>JBPCPI010000257.1:0-4498 GCA_050999295.1 Geodermatophilaceae bacterium
GGTGGTGGGTGCGAGCCTGGACCACGCGATGTGGTTCCACCGCCCGTTCCGGGCCGATGAGTGGTTCCTGTACGAGGCCGACAGCCCGTCCACCTCCGGCGGCCGGGCCTTGTGCACGGGGCGGATATGGTCGCGCGACGGCCGGCATCTCGTGACGGTCGTGCAGGAAGGCCTCGTCCGCGGCGGACGCTAGGGGTCCTCGGCGGCGCCCCGAATCCGTCGGTGCCGTGTGCAACTCTCTCGAGGTGCCACTGAAAGTCCGCGAGCTCGGTCGCGACTTGCCCTCGGCACCGAGCGAAGCATCCTGAACCAGGCAGGGATCGAGCGGAGGTTGCGGTGAGCACATACGCGATCATCATCGAGCGCGCCGACGACGGCGGCTGCGGTGCGTGGAGGAGTGCGGCCTGGATGACGTGCCTGCTCGGCTGCACGGTGCGGGAGTAGGCGACGAAGCTGGTCGTCAGACGCAGATTCGTGTCGTTCCGACCTGGTCGCGGAACCGGGCCACGCATGCCGGTTTCCGGAAGGCGGCTGCCCACTCGAGGAAACCTCCGACGTCCTCGACCTGCTGTGCACCACACGCACGACGCCACGGCACGGCGCCGCTTCGCCATTCGGATAACGTTGGTGGCCCGGCTTGCAGGACGGCACCGCACGGAGTTGTCCCGACAAGTAATCCCGCCCGGCGCCGATGAGTAAGCCGGCTCTCACCAGCGCTACGAAGCCCGGAAAGGCATCCATGGAGAAATCGTCATTGACCGCCCTCGCCCGTGAGCAGCTGAAGATCGCGCAAGGGGCTGCTAGCGGGCGCAGCGCGCGGACCGTGTACGGCGGCCATGAACACGTTCTGCGCCAGACCCTGATCGCGCTGGCCGCCGGTCAGCAGCTGGACGAGCACGACAACCCGGGTGAGGCCACTGTGCACGTACTGCAGGGACGGGTGCGACTCGGTGCGGGCGACGTCGGCTGGGAGGGCTCTCCCGGAGACCTGCTCGTCGTTCCCGACGCCCGGCACACGCTCGAAGCGCTCGAGGACTCCGCCGTACTGCTCACGGTGGCCAAGCACCGCTGACCCGGCTGGTGGCGCCAAAACGAACTCAGCGGGCGGCCTGGACGGCACTCCAAGCCTGCTCGACATGGCGGCGCTCTGTGCTCGGGGCGCCGATCGCAAGCCGCAGCGCGACGACGTCGTTGACCGAGCAGTGGGTGAGGAACACCTCGCCTGAGGAGTTGAGTCGTTCCAGCAGCTCCATGGTGGCCTTGTTCGCGGCGTCGCCAGCCAAATCCGTCCACAGTGGACGAAAGCAGACCAGCGACAGCGGATGCGGCGCCACAATCTCGAAGCGCGGGTCCGCGGCGACCCAGGCGGCGAACTCCTGCGCCAGGGCCACATGCCCGCGGATGTGCGAGCGCAGGCCGGCAGCGCCGTACCAGCGAATCACCGCCCAAAGTTTGAGTGCACGGAAGCGGCGTCCGAGGGGTACCTGCCAGTCGCGATAGTCCAGCACAGTGCCGGATTCGCTGGCCTGGTTGCGCAGGTACTCCGGCAGCACGGACAGCGCGGCGGTCAGCTGCGCGCGGTCGGCGACCCAGAACGCGGTGCAGTCGAAATTCGTGAGCAGCCACTTGTGCGGGTCGGTGCAGTAGGAGTCGGCGTACTCGGCCACCCCGTCATTGATCCAGCGCAGCTCCGGGCAGATCGCCGCCACTCCGGCGTACGCCGCATCGACGTGCAGCCACACCCCGAACTCGCGGCAGATCGGGCCGATCTCCATGACCGGGTCGATGGCGGTGGTGGCCGTCGTGCCGACTGTCGCGCACACCATCGTTGGCAGCGCACCTGCTGCGATGTCCGCGGTGATCAGCCGGCGCAGCTGCGCGGGGTCCATGGCCTGGGTGACCGGGTCCACGTCGACCACGCGGACGTTGTCCGCCCCCACGCCGGCGATCCGGGCGCCCTTCTCCATCGACGAGTGGGTCTGCGAAGAGACGTAGACGGTGTGTCGCCGCCGGATGCCGCCCGCGGTCACCGACCCGGCGCTGCCCCGCTGCAGCGCGGCGAGCAGCGCTACCAGGTTCGCGCTCGACGCTGAATCCTCGATCACGCCGCCGCCGGCCCCCGAGGACCGGAAACGAGCCGGCAACCCCATCAGCTCGGCGAGCCAGTCGACGACGACGGTTTCAAGTTCCGTGCAGGCGGGGCTGGTGATCCAGAGCATCCCTTGTACGCCGAGTCCTGCCGACAGCAGATCGCCGAGGATCGCCGGACCGGACGAGTTGGCTGGGAAGTAGGCGAAGTACCGAGGGTGCTGCCGGTGCGTGATGCCCGGCAGGACGATCCGGTCGAGATCGGCCAGCAGAGCGGCAAACGGTTCGGGCTGCTCAGGGGGGTGCTCGGGCAGTTGGCCTTGTATGTCGCCGGGAGCGACCTGCGCGCGTACCGGCCGGGACTCGATCGTCTCCAGGTAGTCAGCGATCCAGTCGACGACCTGCCGGCCGTGCTCGCGGAACTCCGCCGCGCTCATGTGTCTCGGCGGCTCAATGATCACCGGACCAACCTAACCTCCGGCTGCTGGCGATTCAGGCGCGCCCGGTGCCCCCGGTGGGACTCGAACCCACACTGTCGGAGGTTTGAGCTCCGTCTCTCTGCCGGTTGGAGTACAGGGGCGGACAGTGGGGCCATGGTAGCCCGGCTAGGCTCTGCCGCTGTGGTAGAGGCCGCCCGGGAACAGCCGCTGCGCGTCCTCATCGCCGAGGACGAGGCCCTGATCCGGCTGGATCTCAAGGAGATGCTGGAGGAGGAGGGCTACGCCGTCGTCGGGGAGGCGGCAGACGGGGCGCGCGCGGTCGAGCTGGCCGAGACACTGCGTCCCGACCTTGTCTTCCTCGATATCAAGATGCCGGTGCTCGACGGGCTGCAGGCGGCCGAGCAGATCGCGACCAAGCGGATCGCCCCCGTCGTCATCCTCACCGCCTTCTCCCAGCGCGACCTCGTCGAGCGGGCGCGTGACGTGGGGGCCATGGCCTATCTGGTCAAGCCGTTCCAGAAGCACGACCTGCCGCCCACGATCGAGATGGCCACCGCCAGATTCGCCGAGATCGTCGCGTTGGAGGGTGAAGTCCACGGGCTGGCCGAGCTGCTGGCCGCCCGCAAGCTCATCGACCGGGCCAAGGGGGTGCTGATGAGCCAGAGCGCGATGAGCGAGCCGGAGGCGTTCCGGTGGATCCAGCGCACCGCCATGGATCGGCGATCCTCGATGCGCCAGGTGGCCGACGCGGTGCTGTCCGGCTCAGCGAACCTACCCAGCCCATAGCAGCGTCTTGTCACTTCGGACTACAGGTCGCAGACCGCTACCAGTACGCCGTACAGCGGCGCGCGCTGAGCGTCCGACGTAGGGATCTCGCTGTACAGGGGTTCCGCCCCATCCAGACTGAGCCACAGCGGAAAGGTGAAGGGCTTCTTGGTCTCGGCAATGACGTGTGATGCGCAGGTGGCGGGGGCGATTTCGATCGGCACCGTCAACACCGATTGCCCGGGGGTCAGCTCGGCGGGGAGCTGGACTCCGTCCCGTTCGGCGAGGTCATAGAGCATGCTGCCGACCAGGTCGGTGACCGCGATGGACTGCTCGCTCGCTCGCCGAGTCAGCTGCAGCGTTGCCTCCAGGACCTGGTCAGCCCCGGACCCGACGACCCGTGGCTCGACCAACTCGACCAGGACAGCCTCGGCCAGGGCCGCTGCCTGACATTCTTCGTCGTGGATGCGGGTGAGGATCCCGTGGTCCGAGGGCAGCGGAACTCGCACCTGCTCGCGGGAGCCGTCCGGTCGCAGCGCCTCGAGGACGGCGTACGCCGGCTCGGCCTCGACGACAGCGTCGCAGAGCACCGGCCCGTAGGGCGTCGGCAGATCGATGCGCGCCCTCGGTCGGAACAACGTCTCGCGTGGGCTGGGCGGCAGTGGCGTGAACCCGGGCGAGTCCAGGCCGGTGGCGAGCACTGTGAACGGCTCGCTGCCCGTGTTCGTCAGCTTGATCTGGAACTGCCCGCCCGCTGCGTCGTCCAAGCGGGTTCGCCAGGCCAACGCCACCATCCCGTCCACCGGCGGGCCGTAGCTCAGGCTGGCACTCGTGGTAGTCGCGCCCGGCCCGGGACCGACCTGCGTCGGCTGCGCGCACGCGGACAATGCCAGCCCTCCGGCCACGACGGCAATCCACCAGCGCGATCGCATCGTGCGATCCTGACACGGCCGACCGTTGCCGTGCGTGCATTCATGGGCCGACTGAGCCGGACCGAGGTCACGACACGGTTACGACGCCGGTCGGTTATTACCGCATGAGTTGATCTAGGGCTACCGTCGCACAGGCAACAGAATGCGGCGCCGGCAGGCGCTGGTCACAAGAGCGAGGAGACATGAATGGGCAAGCGCAAGACAATGCGTGCGGTGGCGGTGGCGGGAGCGGTTTTAATGGCCGTCGCTGCCTGTGGCAGCGACGACCCCGCG
>JBPCPI010000110.1:0-7983 GCA_050999295.1 Geodermatophilaceae bacterium
ACCGTTGTCTCCGAGCGATCTGGGGACAGCGTGTTGCGGCCTGTGGAAGAAACTATCCGAACAGGTGTTCGACCACGAGCGACACGCCGGAGGACGCAGAGCGTCCTTATTCAGCGGACGCGGGCCGGAAGATCGAAGTCCCCGCAGAGGGCAAGCCAGATCTTCTTGTACGGCTCGCAGTCCTCGATCGCCTGCGCGGCGGTACGCCCCGCCAGTCTCGCGGACACATGATCCCTAGCTACGGATTCGGCGTACCCCGGCCCGAACTGCCCCTTCATCTGCTCCCAGAACTCGGTCATCCGCACCCGGCCGATCCTACGAGAAGGAGTTCTCTATCAACCGACATCCCCATCGTGATCTTGACCTTATGGTGGCGACACGCCGACGTATCGGTTCGAAAACCGCAACAAGGTCAAGATCACGGGCAGATCGGGGACGACGTGGCACCATCGACGCATGGACGCCTTCGGTGACTATGACCTGCTCTGGCAGCTGGTCACCGCGGTCGTCCTGATAGGTGCTCTGGTTTTCCTGATCCTGGCCTACCGCAGGCGCAACGACCGGGACTGACCTACAGACCCATGCTGCGGCCGATGGTCTCCTTCATGATCTCGTTCGTACCGCCATAGATCGACTGCACCCGGGAATCCCGCCACGCCCTGGAGATCGGGTACTCGCTCATGTACCCGTACCCACCGTGCAGCTGGACACAAGCATCGGCCACCGTGTTCTGCAGGTCGGTCGTCCAGTACTTGGCCATGGCGGCGTCGATGGCGGTGAGTTCCCCGGCGTTCAGCGAGAGAATGGCCTGGTCCACGAAGGTCCGGGCGATCTGGGTCTTGGTCGCCAGATCGGCGAGGGTGAACCGGCTGTTCTGAAAGCTGCCGACCGGGCGCCCGAAGGCCGTGCGACCTTTGACGTAAGCCAGGGTGATCTCCAGCATCCGCTCGCAGCCAGCCACTGCCCCCACAGCGATGGACAGCCGCTCCTGCGGCAGGTTCTCCATCAGGTGCACGAACCCGCCGTTCTCCCTCCCGAGCAGGTTCTCCGCTGGGATGCGGACGTCGTCGAAGAACAGTTCAGCGGTGTCCTGAGCTTTGAGGCCGACCTTGTCGAGGTTGCGGCCACGTTCGAAGCCAGACATGCCCCGCTCCACGACGACAAGTGAGATCCCTTGCGCTCCAGGCCTATTCACGTCCGTCTTGACTACGACGATGACTAGGTCGGACAGGATGCCGTTGGTGACGAACGTCTTCGAGCCGTTGATGATGTAGTCCGACCCGTCCCGGCGAGCCGTCGTCCGGATGCCCTGCAGGTCACTACCTGCGGCGGGTTCGCTCATCGCGATGGCGGTGATGATCTCACCCGAGCAGAACCCCGGAAGCCACCGCTGTTTCTGCTCCTCGGTGGCGAGGTCGAGCAGGTACGGGGCAACGACGTCGTTGTGCAGCCCGAACCCGACCCCACTGGCACCGATCCGGACGATCTCCTCGTGCAACACGGCGTTGTACCGGAAGTCGCGCACCCCGCCGCCGCCGTAGGCCTCGTCGACATCGGTCCCGAGCAGGCCCTGCTTGCCCGCCTCGGTCCAGATCCCGCGATCGACCACGCCGTCGGATTCCCACTGGTCGTGGAAGGGCGCGACATGCTTGCTGAAGAAGGCGCGGGCCATGTCCCGGAACGCCTGGTGTTCGGCCTCGTAGAGCGTCCTGCGCATGCAGGCGAGTGTGCCAGCTTCCCGCGCCCTTTCCTACTGGCGAGTAACACCGGCGTGGGCGCCTAGGTGGGAGGTCGCACAGTCCAAGCTGGTGGCGGCTGGGGTGCCTCCGGTTGGCCGACGACGGTCTGCCCGGTGTAATTGCCATTCGGGAATCCCGATTGCGGGTAGCCGGCCTGGTATCCGAACTGGGGTTGTGGCTCGGTGCCCGGGGGTCCGCCGTAGGTGTCCGCACGGGATCCGCCGGAGGTGTCCCCGTACGAGCGGTCCTGCGGGTAGTCGTAGGACCCGCTGGGGGTCTCGCCGTACGTTCCGTAGTACGAGCCGTACCCGCCCTCCTGGCCGGAGTCGTGATAGCCGCTCTGCTGCCCGTAGACCGCTGCGGGGACCCAGATGCCGTACTCGTTGTAGGCACCCTGCTGCTGGACCGGCCAACCCGCCGTCGAGGCAAGGGATTCGGCATTGCGGGCGCGACGTCTGCGCAGGATGAACGCCGCGATGATGCCGAGCACAAGCAGTACGCCCACCCCGACGAGCACCCAGACCCACCACGGGGTCGCGGATCCGGGCGCGCTGGCCGCCTGGCCGTTTGGCACCGCGCTGGCTCGGGCGGTCAGGCTGTTTGCGGTATCCGGGCTCAGCTCGGTCCAGGCGGCGGTGTTGCCGTTGATCTCGCCGTTGGACTCGAGAACCGCTCCGGGAAAGGTGAAGGAGACCATCGCGGTGAAACTGGAGCCCGTCGGAATGGACTCGCTGCCGCCGAGATTGAAATCCAAGGTGGCGTCCAGGACGAACTCCTCGCCCTCGCGAGTCAGCGAGAACTGGCTCGAACCGTCGGTTGCCAAAGCGTCGATCTCGGAGATCGGGACCCCGCTCAAGACGAACCTGGAACCAACGTAATCCGCGTCCTCGTACGGTTCCTTGGTGACCGAACCCTGTGATGTCGTGATGTCCCCGGTGCGTCCGAGCGCCTCCTCGCCGACGGCGAATTCCCGGGCGATGGCCACGATCATCGTTCCGTCGAGGGTGTCGTCCTCGCTCACCACCAACGCCAGGTCGTACTTGAGGCAGCCACTCAGCACCATCACGAGGCCCAGGAGCAGGCCGGCGCGCCACCCGCGACGCCGGCTCGAACCGAGCGGCGAACGGGACAGAGATCTGGTCACGAGCAGAGTGTGACCCTTTACCGTGTCAGGCGCACGTGAAGCACGGCGGCTACACCGTCGCTGCCACGTCGTCGGCTCGCTGTCCGACCATTGGGCGAGGATGGACGACGTGAGCCCGCTCGATCGGTTCGGACCCGCCACCCGGGCCTGGTTCAGCGGCGCCTTCGCCGCGCCGACCAGCGCCCAGGCGCAGGCCTGGGAGTCGATCTCCGGTGGTACGCACACCCTGGTCGTAGCCCCGACGGGTTCGGGCAAGACCCTTGCCGCCTTCCTCTGGTCTCTCGACCAACTGGCCAACGACCCCCTTCCCCCGCGCGTACCCGCGAGTCGGCGCAGCGCCGGCTCCGGACCCCCTCCCGCGCCGGAGGCCCGCTGCCGAGTGCTGTACATCTCCCCGCTCAAGGCCCTCGCCGTCGACGTGGAGCGCAACCTGCGGGCGCCGTTGGCCGGGATCCGGCAGGCTGCGGCTCGCCTGGGAGAGATCCCGCCCGACATCGAGGTCGCGATCCGATCGGGTGACACCTCGCCGGAGCAGCGTCGCGCGTTCGCCCGGCACGGCGCTGACATCCTCATCACGACGCCCGAGTCGCTGTTCCTGATCCTGACCAGCAATGCTCGCGAGGCGCTGCGGTCGGTCACGACTGTGATCCTCGACGAGGTCCATGCGGTGCTGCCGAGCAAGCGGGGCACCCACCTGGCCTTGTCCCTCGAGCGCCTCGACGACTTGCTCGACCGGCCCGCGCAGCGGATCGGCCTGTCGGCGACCGTCCGCCCGATCGACGAGGTAGCGACCTTCCTGGCAGGGGGCAGACCCGTGCAGGTGGTCGCACCAGTGATCGCCAAGCAGGTCGACCTCTCGGTGGTCATCCCGGTCGAGGATCTGTCCGAATTGGGTGCCGAGACCGGCGAGTTTGCCGGCTCCGCCGCGGGGTCCCAGCCCCGTACGAGCATCTGGCCGCACGTCGAGGAACGCGTATTGGACCTGGTGCAGGCACACCGGAGCACGATCGTGTTCGTCAACTCCCGTCGCCTGGCCGAGCGATTGACCTCCCGACTGAACGAACTAGCGGCGGAGCGGGCCGGAGTCGAGATCGAGGACCCGCGGCAGATGCCGGCCCAGGTGATGGCCCAGGCCGGCGTCGGCGCAGGTCAGCCGGCAGCCTTCGTCCCGGTTGCCGCGGCCCACCACGGCTCGGTCTCCCGCGAGCAGCGGGCAGTCGTGGAGGAGGCACTGAAGTCCGGCCGGCTGCCGGCGGTGGTGGCCACCTCCAGCCTGGAACTCGGCATCGACATGGGCGCCGTGGATCTCGTGATTCAGGTGGAGTCACCGCCGACCGTCGCGTCCGGTCTGCAGCGGGTCGGTCGCGCCGGGCACCAAGTCGGGGCAGTGAGCAGTGGTGTCCTGTTCCCGAAGTTCCGCGGCGACCTGCTCCAGACCGCGGTCGTGGCCGAGCGCATGCAGTCCGGCCAGATCGAATCGCTGCGCTACCTCCGCAACCCATTGGACGTGCTGGCCCAGCAGATCGTGGCGATGGTCGCGCTCGCCCCGCTGACCGTTGATGAGATCGGGACCCTCGTACGCCGGGCTGCGCCATATGCCGGACTGCCCGAATCTGCCCTGCACGCGGTCCTGGACATGCTGGCCGGCCGATACCCCTCGGATGCTTTTGCCGAGTTGCGTCCGCGGGTCACCTGGGATCGGGTGAGCGACACGGTCACGGCCCGCGCGGGCGCGCAACGGTTGGCCGTGACCAGCGGGGGCACCATCCACGACCGGGGGATGTTCGGCGTGTTCCTGGTCGGTGATCCGGGGACGGTGGGTCGACGGGTCGGCGAACTCGACGAGGAGATGGTCTACGAGTCCCGTGCCGGCGACGTATTTCTGCTCGGCTCCTCATCCTGGCGGATCGAGGACATCACCCACGATCGGGTGATCGTCAGCCCGGCGCCCGGCCAGCCGGGAAAGATGCCGTTCTGGCACGGGGACGCCCCAGGGCGACCGCTGGAACTGGGCCGCGCGGTCGGCGCGTTCCTGCGCGAGGTCGGCAATCAACGCGACGGTTCCGAGGACGCGCCAACCGGGCAGGTCGCGTCGAGCGCACAGGAATCGGATGAGCTACCTGGCAAGCGAAAAGACGCGCGAGGACGGCTGGCCGAGGCCGGGCTGGACGACTGGGCGACCGACAACCTACTGGCATACCTTCGAGACCAGACCGAGGCAACCGGGCACCTGCCCGACGACGCGACCTTGGTGGTCGAGCGCTTCCGTGACGAACTCGGCGACTGGCGGTTGGTGGTGCACTCCCCGTTCGGGGCGCCGGTCAACGCGCCGTGGGCCCTGGTCCTGACCGCTCGGCTGCGCGAACAACTCGGCACCGACGTCGTGGCCATGCACTCCGATGACGGGATCGTGCTGCGGCTCCCGGACACCACCGGGGAAGCGCCCTCGGCCGCGTTGATCCTGCTGGAGCCCGACGAGGTCGAAGCCGCGGTCATCGCCGAGGTGGGCGGATCGGCACTGTTCGCCTCGCGGTTCCGCGAATGCGCAGCTCGGGCGCTGTTGCTGCCGCGCCGTGATCCGCGCCGGCGCACTCCGCTGTGGCAGCAACGGCAGCGCGCCGCGCAATTGCTCGGTGTGGCAAGCGATTACGGCTCATTCCCCATCGTGCTGGAGACCGTACGGGAGTGCCTGCAGGACGTGTACGACGTGGCCGGCCTGGTCACGCTCATGCGGGACATCACCTCGCGCCGGATCCGGGTTGTCGACGTTGAGACCGAGAACGCCTCGCCGTTCGCGCAGTCGCTGCTGTTCGGTTACGTCGGCGCCTTTATCTACGACGGCGATGCACCCCTGGCCGAACGACGAGCTCAGGCCCTGGCTCTGGACAACACGCTGTTGGCCGAACTGCTCGGCCAGGCCGAACTGCGTGAACTGCTCGACCTCACCTCGCTGCTGGAGGTGGAGAGCGAGATACAACGGCTTCCGGATGATCGGCATCCGCGCGACCTGGACACGGCGGCGGACCTGTTCCGGCTGGTGGGCGATCTGCGCGCGGATGAGGCTGCCGCCCGCGGGGTCCCCATAGCGTGGCTGGAGGAGCTGGTCGCCGCCCGGCGGATCCTGCAGGTGCGGATCGCCGGTGAGGACCGCTTCGCGGCGATCGAGGATGCTGGGCGACTGCGCGACGCGCTCGGGGTCGCCATACCGGTCGGTGTGCCTGAGGTGTTCACCGAGCCGGTGGCCGATCCGCTCGGGGATCTGATCGGTCGCTACGCCCGCACCCACGGTCCCTTCCACGCCGACGACTGCGCCCGGCGATTCGGGTTGGGCGTGGCCGTTGTGACCGCGACCCTGAGTCGCCTCGGCGGCAGCGGACGGATCACCAGCGGGGAGTTCCGGCCGGAGGGGTCGGGCTTGGAATGGTGCGACACCGACGTGCTGCGGATGATCCGCCGTCGCTCGTTGGCGGCGCTGCGCAAAGAGGTCGAACCGGTCGAGCCGCAGACCTTCGGTCGGTTTCTACCGGTTTGGCAGGGAGTGGGCCCGCGACTGTCCGGTGTGGACGGAGTGCTCACGGTCGTTGAGCAACTGGCAGGGTCGCTCGTGCCCGCCTCGGCGTTGGAGACGCTGGTCCTGCCGGCTCGGGTACGGGACTACAACCCCGCCATGCTCGATGAGCTCACCAGCGCCGGGGAGGTGCTCTGGACCGGCGCGGGCGGACTGCCTGGTTCTGATGGCTGGCTCACCCTGACGCCTGCCGATCTCGCCCCGTTGCTGCTGGCCGACGCCCTCCCGGTTGACTCCGATCTCGCGCTGACCGTGTTGGCCGCGCTCGGCGACGGGCGCGCGCTGTTCTTCCGTGATCTCGTCAGTGCGGTCGGCAGCACGGATGACGCTGAAGTCGTGACTGCCATCTGGGATCTGGTGTGGGCAGGCCGGTTGACCAATGACACCCTGGCACCGCTACGGACGACCCTGGCCGGAGGGGGAGCCCATCGCCAGGCGACCCGGGTCAAGCAGAGGTACGGCCGCGCCCCCCAGCCAGGCCGCGCCCGCATGCCGTCGCGTACCGGTCCCCCGCAGGTCGGGGGCCGTTGGTCGGCCGTTCCCGAGCGGGACCCCGACCCGACCCGACGGGTACACGCGCGCGCGGAGAGTCTGGTCGAACGACATGGCGTGCTTACCCGCAGCGCTTCGGGAGTCGATGAGTTGCCGGGCGCCTTCGCCACGCTGTACCCGGTGCTGCGCGCGATGGAGGAAAGCGGGCGGCTTCGCCGTGGCTACTTCATCGAGTCCCTCGGAGCCGCGCAGTTCGGGTCGATCGGCGCGGTCGACCGGCTCCGTGGTATGACGGACCCGACCGACCGCAAGGGCTCAGGTGCCGTGCTGTTGGCTGCGGCGGATCCGGCCAATCCGTACGGCGCGGCTCTGCCCTGGCCGCAGCGAGAGGGCGGTCACCGTCCCTGCCGCAAGGCCGGCGGCGTCGTCGTCCTCGTGGCCGGTGCCTTGGTGCTGTATGTGGAACGCGGCGGCAGGTCCCTGCTCACCTTCACCGACGATCCGGACGCGCTCGGCGCGGCGGCGACTGCGCTGGCCAACGGTGCGGCACGAGGCGCCCTGGGCAGGCTCACCGTGCAACGCAGCGACGGCGCCCCCGCGGTGGAGGACTCGCCCATGACCCGCGCCCTGGAAGGGGCAGGCTTCTCGGTGACCCCACGCGGCCTGCGACTGCGCCGAACCCCCTGACCTCAGCGAGCCGATGATGCTAGTACCTCAAGGCCGGCAAGTTCCCGGTCGTGGGCGGCGGATCTGACCACCTGCGCCTGGCCTACCTGTTCCCAGAAGCGCACAACCCCCCGCGGCTCGGTCACACCGTCGGCGTGCTCGTCGGCATCTGTTGTGATCGTCGCCTGCTCAGTGTGCGGATACAGCCAGCGACGTAGCAGCCTCGTGACCCGCGGCATGAGGACGTAGGTCATCAGCAGGGTCATGGCGAGCGACATGATCGCGGCACGCAGGACCAGCGGCCAGTTCAGCAAAGTTGACAGCAGAAATGCTTGGATCGGCAACTGGAGAGCGAAGATCACCGTGCTCGTGAC
>JBPCPI010000141.1:0-6507 GCA_050999295.1 Geodermatophilaceae bacterium
GGCCGCCGCTACCTCGGACTCGACGTCCTCGCCCGAGCACAAGCCGTCAACGCCGACAACAAGCAGGAGGTGACCGAAACCGAACTCCAAGCCATCAGCGCTTAACCCACCCACGAGGGATCACACCGACCCCGTACACCACGCCACCGGACTTGACCTACCCGTGCACGCGGCAACTTCAGACTCTCCCTTGCAGGGCTACCTGAGCTCCTCTGAGCCCGACCCTCTACGGAGGCGGAGTCGGCCGCGCATGAGTCGCTGCTGTGGGGGCTTAGAAGACGGCTTGGAAGCGCTTGGGCAGCCTGTACAACGGATTGCGCTGCATGGCAGCAAGTTGGCTGAGACGAACGGTCCGGACGAACCCGCTGCGGGCTTTCTGGTACTCACGGTGGACGCCACCTCGCCCGGGTCCAGCTCCGGAACCTCATCCCCCTGCCGCGACTCCACCCATGAGGCCAGACGGGACGTGAGTTCGGCCGGCCCCAGTGGCCCGCCACAGTCAGCCTCGTGCGCCAGGCGCGTGCTCGACCTCGTCGTCGGGACCCGGCTCGTACGCCTCGAAGGCGTCCGCGAGCTCATCCTGACGCTCGATAATCTCCGCGATGGAGGGCCGTTGCGGGTCGTCGGGCAGCTCACGAGTGTCGACCATCACGCCGTCCGCAGCCAGGCACGGAGGGCGTCCCGGATGACTTCGCTTGCATTGGCGTCGTCAGCATCGGCACGCTGCCGCAGCGCCTGCTCGAGCTCGGGATCCAGTCGGACCGGGATCACCTTCGCCGCTGCGGAGCCAATCGGCTTGCGTCCGCCTGCCCGGCGCAGCTTGGGAACGTCGTAACCCGCCTCGGCTTCGCGCGCAAGCTTCTCCACGTCGACGTCGGTCACGCGCTTGCCGTTAGAGGTCATAGGCTTCTTGCTCGTCATCGTCTCCTCCATTCGGTTCACGGCAACAGGTCGAAGTACTGAGGTTGTGCCTTCATCGCATGGATCGCCATCTGCCGGCCATCGTCGAGCAGGAGTACGACGACTTCCAACAGTCGCCCCGTCGAGTCGAACCCCAGTCGCAGTTCGCGCGGCGGTTGGTCGTCCTCGATCAGGAACGCCACCAGGGAATGCCTGGCCGCGTGTCGGATGTCCTTGTCGGAAACTCCGTGCTTTCGCGCTGAGCTGTGGATCTCCACCGAGTCAATCGTATTACGAAACGCTCGCGTTCGGAAGGGTTTGAAATCGGCCGCCATGGTGTGCCTACCCCTCGCCTTCGGCTGGCCCAGGTGGCTCCCGCAGCGCATGAAGCAGCGTCACCTCCAGTGCGTCGGCAGCCTCGGAGCCGCCAGCGCGCCGACCCATGTACACGTCCTGGGTCATCGAGGGCCGGGCGTGGCCGAGCTGGTCGGCCACCAGCCGCGCCGACAGTGCAGCCTCGTCGAGGATGGTCGCCGCGGTCTTGCGGAAGGTGTGGGAGGTGATCCACGAAAGCGTCTCCTCACCCCGAACCTCCCTCAACTCGCGACGGACGTTCGCCGGGTCACGGAAACCACCGAGTACGTCGGGGAAGAGTGGCTGATCGAGTCGGGCGCCGCTCATGAACCGTCGACGGAGCATCGAGATCGCGCTCGGCGGCAGCGACAGCGTCCGCTCCCCCGCCTGGCTCTTGGTGCCCTTCCGCAGCAACCCCTCCGCACGGACTCGGACGAGGGTGCTCGTGATCTCGACCGTGCCGGCGTCGAAGTCGACCTGAGACCACACCACCGCCAGCGCTTCCCCGATCCGCACGCCCGTGGCGAGCATAAAGAACACCAGGTCCGGCAGGTCGTGCCTGCGGGCCTTCTCGTCATTCGCCAACTGAGCAAGGAGCTCGACACGCTCCTGCCTCGTCAAGGCCCGGGGAGCGCGCTTCGACCTGGCCTCGATGCGCTCCACTTCCCGGATCGGGTTGTGAGTGATCGCGCCGTGGCGCACGGCAAGGCCAAGCACACCGCAGATGACACTGCGGCAGCTCTTCGCCGTCGCCCCACTCACCTTGCGCTTGATGGAGTCGATAACTCTGTCCGCGAGTGGGGTTGTCACCCTCCCAGCCGCACCTCCCCCATGGCCGGCAACACATGGTTCTTCAGCTGCCGACGGTAGGTCTCAGCGGTACCCGGCGATCGACGGCCGTCGACGACCAGGCCGTCGATGCGTGCTAGCCACAGAATGGCAGCATCGGAGAAGCGGCTCATCGACGTCAGCTCACCCTGACCGCCAGCCCGGGTTCGGCTCTGCAGCCGCATCCTCAGGCTCTGCGAGGCCTGGGTGGCGGTCCGCCCGCTTGCTTCAACGCGGCGGGTCACTCCGTCGAAGTCACGGTAGTTGGCCAAGGCGCGATAGCGCCGCGGCTTCCCCAGAGCACCCTCGCCGACCGGGTAGGTCCGGATCAGACCCCAGGACCCAATCGGCATCGGCGCACGGCCCATCGCCGAACCTCAGGACACCAGCGCGTGCTGGTCGACCCAGACACCCACTTCCTCGGGCCGGTAGCGGACTTTGTTGCCCAACCGGTAGCTCGGTGGCCCGTACTTGCGGCAGCGCCAGCCGTAGAGAGTCTTGACCGACAGCGCCAGATACTCCGCCGTCTGCTCTATCGACCACAGCTGTTCGAACCTGCTCGGCTCCGTTGTACCGGTTTGTCGGTGACGCTCGAAAACTGAGCAGTTTTGACGCTCGAAAAAAGTGAGCGGGTGTGGCTAGTGTGCCGTGTTCTCGGCTTGGGCGGAGGGCAGGGTGTCGATGCGTGTTCCGGAGCCTGTGGCTGCTGCCCTTGAGGGTGATGACTTCGGCGTGGTGGACGATGCGGTCGATCATCGCGGCGGCGACGACTTGGTCGCCGAAGACGTCTCCCCAGCGGGCGAAGGGCAGGTTGCTGGTCAGGATTAGCGAGGCGTGTTCGTATCGGCTTGAGACGAGTTGGAAGAACAGGTTCGCGGCGTCCTGCTCGAAGGGGATGTAGCCGACTTCTTCGATGATCAGCAGTCCGTAGCGTCGTAGTCGGGTGAGTTCCTCGGCCAGGCGGCCGGTGTCGTGGGCTGCGTGGAGTCGGGTGACCCAGTCGGTCGCGGTGGCAAACAGCACCCGGTGTCCTGCTTGGGCGGCTTTGATGCCGAGCCCGATGGCCAAGTGGGTCTTCCCGGTGCCCGGTGGTCCCAAGAGGACCACGTTCTCGGCCTTGGCCAAGAACGCGCCGGTCGCCAGGTGCGCGATCGTGTCTCGTTTGAGGCTGGGCTGGTGGTCGAAGACGAAGTCCTCGATCGTCTTCGCGGTGCCGAACCCGGCGGCACGGATGCGCAGATCTGCCCCGGAGGCGTCGCGAGCAGCGACCTCGCGGTCCAGGACCGCGGCGAGGTACTCCTCGTGGGTCCAGCCGGCGTCACGGGCCTGATCAGCCAGCCGGGCGGCTGCTTCCCGGATCCGGGGCGCCTTCAACGCCCTGGCCAGATAGTCGATCTGCTTGCCGGCCTCGATGTTCGCCGCACCGACCCCGGAGGTCTTCTTTGCCGCGGTCATGACGCCTCCTCGATGTCGAGGTCGACGCCGAAGGCGGTGTCATAGTCGGCGAGATCTCTGAGCACGACGTCGGCCTCCGCTGGCACTGGGCGTGGTTTCCCGAACGCCTCGCGCAGCCGGGCTGCAGCGGCGACGTGCTCGGGGTCGGTGACGGTCAAGGCGTTGCCCCACGAGCGTTGATGGCGTGCGACCAGACGGTCACCGAGCCGCACGGTGACCTGCTTGAGGTCCGCGACCACATCGACCATCCGGCCGATCGCGGCGGGGTCGACGGAGTAGTCGTTGCCGAACACCCGGACGTAGTAATCACGTGGCAGCCGGGTCCGCAGCCTAGGCCGAGCGGGGGTGCCAGCGGCGGCAACCTCAACATCGCGGCCTTGTCGACCTCGACCAGGTCGACCGGACGGGCCTTCAACGCCCGAACCCTACGAGAGTTCGCCTTCGGCAACCAGGCACTCATCTGGGTGTTGAAATCGGCCGGACAAGTGAAGTCCCGGCCGGGCAGGAACGAGGACTCGAAGTACTGGTTCATCCGCTCGACCCCGCCCTTGGATTCCGGGTCGTAGGCCTTGAGCTGGTGGATCCTGGTGGCCAGCGCGCCGCTGAACTCACCGACCCCGACGGCGAGATGGTTGCGTGCCCGATGCCGCTCTCGTTGTCCCAGAACAACCGCCGCGGGACGGCCCCGAGCTGGGTCGCGAGCAGCAGCCACATCCCCGCCA
This sequence comes from Geodermatophilaceae bacterium, assembly GCA_050999295.1. GTDB lineage: Bacteria > Actinomycetota > Actinomycetes > Mycobacteriales > Geodermatophilaceae > JACCQS01. The sequence continues at coordinate 4,260 of JBPCPI010000141.1, forward strand.
GCAGATCCGCGGTCGTCCGTGAAGGGATCATCACCGCGGAGATGAACTTCGAGAACGACGCGACCATCACCAACACCGGCAACATCGCCCTCGTCCCATCGCCGATCGGGATCTTCGGCTCCGGGAACCACAGGTCGCACTGGACCTGATCACCCGGGCGGTAGACGATCCGGTCGGCCGGGTCCGGCGGCGCATAGTCCGGTCGGATCGCCGCGACGTTCTCACGAAACCACGACGGCGAACCCGTCCAGCCGACCCGCTCAGCCAACACCGTCGCCGGCATCGACCACGTCTTATCGAGCAACTCCCGGACCTGCTGCTCGAACGGCGCGAAACTCGTCGCCACCGGCGGCCGTGAGTAAGCCGGAGGATCCGTCGACGCGATCGCCTTACCCACCGTGTTCCTCGAGATCCCCAGCTGTCTGGCGATCTGAGCCTTCGGCAACTTCTCGCTCACATGCAACCTGCGGATCAACGCCCAGTCTTCCAAAGTGATCACTTCTCCATCGTGGATAGGTGCTCACTTTTCGAGCGTCACATCTGCTCAGTTTTCAAGCGGCGTCGACAAGGAGGTCGCGCGCGGGCAGCGGTGGCCAGGAGGCATCGCCAGCGCTCTCCAAATGACTGCTTCACGGCTGATCACCTACACTGTCCCAATGCTTGGGCAGGTGATGAGACCCTCACTCAGGGCGAGTCTCATCGGTCTTGCAGCCGTAGCGCCGGCGGCGTTGAACGGCTTCTGCTTCGCCCTCGCGGGTCAACAGGATGCGGCAGTAACTGATGCCGGCCCGAAGGTCTTCGCGCATTACTTCCCCCTTATCCGATCTCCGTGGAAAACGCCCCGCCTGACCAGGACTACTACGCGACCGATATTTGAGAGTGAATGGTGAGGGTGGCAAGTACGCGGCTGTCGGGTTGCTGCTGCGAGATCGCCCTATGGGCCGAGCGCCCCTAAGGGACACGGATTACCGTTTGGCTGACATGCGCACCGAGGTGCGGCAGGCAAAAGCTGCCGGAATTGACGGCTTCACGGTGAACATCATGTCGCTGCATGGTCGCAACTGGACGGCTTGCGTCAACCTGATGAAGGCAGCCGACGATATAGGCGGATTCGCGATCGTTCCGAATCTCGACGTCAGTGCTGATATGGCCGGCCGGGCGCCTGACACAATTGCGACCAGTCTTGCTCAGCTATACGCCTACCCTTCGGCCGAACAGGTCGACGGCGGATACATGCTTTCGTCGTTCGACGCCGAGGCTCGAAGCCCCGAGTGGTGGACGCGGGTCACGACGCCACTTGCCAGGCACGGTTACCGGACCAAGTTCATCGCCGTGCTTCTCAACCCATCCGACGCAAACTTCACGGCCTTCGCGCCGATCGTCTACGGCTACGGATGGTGGGGCGCTCGCACTCCGGTATCGGTGGACCACCAGCGGAATCTGGCCCAGAAAGCACACGAGATGGGACGCAAGTGGATGGAGCCGGTCGCGTTCCAGGATACTCGCCCCCAGGCCCGGCAGTACGCCGAGGCGGGGAACTCCGAACTGCTGCGCAGATCGTGGGGCAGGGCGATCAGCCAACACGCGGACTACGTGCAGATGGTCACGTGGAACGACTACAGCGAGTCCACGTCGTTCGCGCCCTCGATGGCCCACGGACGGACCTTGCTGGACGCCAACCGCCTATACCTCGAGTGGTACAAGTCGGACGTCAAGCCGGCCATCACCACCGACCACATCTTCCTCACGCACCGGACGCATCCGTACGCCGCGCGGACTACCAGCGGCATCGTGGTCATGAAGCCGACCCTGGATGGGAGCGCTATGGCTCCCCGGGACACCGTCGAGGCGCTGGTATATCTCACCGCACCAGCGCAGGTGTCGATCACCGACGGAGGAGTCACCCGGACTTACTCCCGGCCTGCGGGAATCTCTGCGGTCACGGTTCCTCTAGGGGCGGGTTCGGTGTCGGCGAAGGTGATCCGCGGCTCGCGCACGGTCGACACGGCGGTCTCTCCCCGGCACGTCATAACACGCCGTACGTTCAAGACATGCAGTACTGGGCAGCGGGGAATTGAGAATTATCCCTTCGTAGCGCCGTAGGCGGACGCCAGTGTCTCGGCTACTGCGGCCATGGAGAACTTCTGTTCGGCGAGGGCCTTGGCTCTCTCGCCCATCTTGAGACGAAGTGCCGAGTCGGCCAACAACCGCCTGATGGCATCCGCCAGGTCGTCGACGCCGTTCGAGA
>JBPCPI010000151.1:0-8775 GCA_050999295.1 Geodermatophilaceae bacterium
CCTCAACCACGACAGCGCGGTGGCCTCAGCCGCCGCTCGGATGGTCGCCGCCGCCGGAGAGCGGCCGTGCCTGGAGATGGGATCACGGCGCACCCACGAGGAGTCGGCGGTTGCCGCCGCCCGCGCGGCGTATGTCGCCGGTTTCACCGCGACGTCCAATCTGGAGGCCGGCCGCCGCTTCGGCGTACCCACGACCGGGACCAGCGCACACGCCTACACGCTCGTGCACGACAGCGAGGCGGACGCGTTCGCAGGGCAGGTGGCCGCGCTCGGCCGGGACACGACCCTGCTCGTGGACACCTACGACGTGGCCGAGGGAATCCGGGCCGCGGTCGCCGCGGCCGGTCCCGAGCTGGGTGCGATCCGGCTGGACTCCGGGGACCTCGCCGCCCAGGCCCGGCAGGCTCGGACGCTCCTGGACACCCTGGGGGCGACCCGGACCCGCATCGTCGTCACGAGCGACCTCGACGAGTTCGCGATCGCCGCACTGGCGGTCGCACCGATCGACGGGTACGGCGTCGGCACGTCGGTGGTGACCGGCTCCGGGGCGCCAACCGCCGGATTCGTCTACAAGCTGGTCGTACGCGACGGCGTACCGGTCGCGAAGACGTCCGTCGGCAAGCCGTCCACCGGAGGCCGCAAAGTCGCCGTTCGCCGGCACGACGCGCAGGGCACCATGACCGCCGAAGTCGTCAGGGCCGGCGGGGAGCCGGCCGGGCAACCCGGCGACAGACTGCTGTCAATCCCGCTGCTGCGTGCCGGAGACCCGGTGCCCGGGCTGCCGGATCTGCCTGACGTCCGCGCCTTCCACCGGGACGTCCGCGACACGCTGCCTCCGCGCGGGTACAGCCTGTCCCGCGGTGAGGCGATCATCGACACCGTGTACGAGCAGGACTGAGGTTCCGCGTCAGACTGTGGGTGGATTCGCGTCACGCGTGACGCGTATCCACTCACGATGTGCTTCCAGGGCAGCGGAGTCGTCCAGGGCAGCGCTGTCGTCCTCGGTGGTTGTGTCCTCCGCGGAGTCGACGTCGGCACGGCTGATCCCCAGGAAGAACAGGATCGCGTCGAGGAACGGCTGGTTGAGGGCGATGTGCGCCTGCTCGCGTACGGCGGGCTTGGCGTTGAAGGCGATGCCCAGCCCGGCCTTCTTGAGCATGTCGAGGTCGTTCGCACCGTCGCCGACGGCCACGGTCTGGCTCATCGGGACGCCCGCCGCGGCGGCGAACCTGGCCAGCGCGCGTGCCTTGCCGGCCCGGTCGAGGATCTCACCGACGAGCCGTCCGGTCAGCCGGCCGTCCTCGATCTCCAGGGTGTTGGCGGCCGCGAAGTCCATGTCGAGCTCAGCGGCCAGGTGGTCGGTGAACTGGCTGAACCCGCCGCTGACGATCCCGCACTGGTAGCCCATCCGCTTGAGGGTGCGCACGAGCGTGCGGGCACCGGCGGTGAGCGGGACCGTTGCCCGGGCGGCGTCGATCTCCTCCGCTGCCAGTCCGCGCAACATCAGCACCCGCGTCCTCAGTGCCTCTGAGAAGTCGAGCTCGCCACGCATCGCGGCGGCGGTGATCGCTGCGACCTGCTCACCGCAGCCGGCTCGCGCCGCCAGCACGTCGATGAATTCGCCCTGGACCAGGGTGGAGTCCACATCCATGACGATGAGCCGCTTGCTCCGGCGGTGCAGCCCGGCCTTCTCCACGGCGATGTCGACCCCGGTGTCGGCGGCGGCGTTGCTCAGGACGGTTCGCAGCCGCCCCGACTTCGCGCCCGAGACCATCAGCTCCAAGCTGGTCACCGGGTAGTCGGACAACCGCGAGATCGAGTCGATGTTGGCGCCGATCTCGGCGATGGCGGTAGCCACACTGCTGAGCGCGGCGGCGCGCAGCGGCCGCCCCAGCACGATGACGTGGTGGCGGCCCCTGCGATGCTCGGTCAGGTCACGTGCGTCGGCTCCGAAGGAGACGTCGACCTGCATCCCCGTATCCGCGCCGACCTTCGCTGCGACGTCCTGTAGCGCCCGGCCGTCGAGGTGGGATTGCAGCAGCACGCCGAGCACGAGACGTTCGCGGATGACCACCTGTTCGACGTCCAGGATCTCGATCGCGGATTGGTCGTCCACCCCGGCTAGCGCCGTGAACAGTGCCGACGTCAGACCCGGCCGGTCGTGACCGGTGAGGGTGACCAGGGCGCTCGCGTGCGGGTCAGGTGAAGTCGGGATCGTTCGGGCCTTGTCGTTTCCCGGTGCCGTTGAGCGCCTCGCTGGCGTATGGCTTGTGCCGCTTGCCTGCATGCGCCTCCAACTGCAGGCGCTCCTTGTACTGCGGGTAGTGCAGGTCGAACGCCGGCCGCTCGGAGCGGATCCGCGGCAGCTGCACGAAGTTGTGCCGCGGGGGTGGGCAGGATGTCGCCCACTCCAGCGAGTTCGCATAGCCCCACGGGTCGTCCTGTACTGCCACTTCGCCGTAACGGTAGGAGGTGTAGATGTTCCACAGGAACGGCAGCATCGACGCGCCGAGCAAGAAAGCTCCGATCGAGGAGATCGTGTTCAGTGTGGTGAATCCGTCGGTGGGCAGGTAGTCGGCGTAGCGCCGCGGCATCCCCTCGTTGCCCAGCCAGTGTTGGACCAGGAACGTGGTGTGGAAGCCGATGAACGTCAGCCAGAAGTGCAGTTTCCCCAGCTTTTCGTTGAGGAAGCGGCCGGTCATCTTCGGGAACCAGAAGTAGATCCCACCGTAGGCCGCGAACACGATCGTCCCGAACAGCACGTAGTGAAAGTGCGCGACGACGAAGTAGCTGTCGGCCACGTGCCAGTCGATCGGGGGGCTGGCCAGCAGAACGCCGGTCAGGCCGCCGAACAGGAACGTCACCAGGAAGCCGACGGCGAACAGCATCGGGCTCTCGAACGTGATCGAGCCCTTCCACATCGTTCCGATCCAGTTGAAGAACTTGATGCCCGTCGGCACGGCGATGAGGAAGGACAGGAAGGAGAAGAACGGCAGCAGTACCGCGCCGGTGGCGAACATGTGGTGCGCCCACACGGTGAACGACAGAGCGGCGATGGACAGGGTCGCGAAGACCATGCCTTTGTAGCCGAACAACGGCTTGCGGCTGAACACCGGGATGATCTCGGTGACGATGCCGAAGAACGGCAACGCCACGATGTAGACCTCGGGATGGCCGAAGAACCAGAACAGGTGCTGCCACAGGATCGCGCCGCCGTTCTCCTCGACGAACACCTGGGTCCCGAGATGCCGGTCGGCCAAGAGCACCATCAGCGCCGACGTCAGGATCGGGAAGGCGACGAGGACCAGCAGCGCGGTGACGAAGATGTTCCACGTGAAGATGGGCATCCGGAACATCGTCATCCCGGGCGCGCGCAGGCAGACCACTGTCGCGATCATGTTGACCGCGCCGAGAATCGTGCCCAGCCCGGCGAGTACCAGCCCGGTGATCCACAGGTCCGCGCCGACGCCGGGGCTGTAGATCTCGCTGGACAACGGCGTGTAGGCGAACCAACCGAACGCTGCCGCGCCGCCGGGGGTGAAGAACCCGGACACGACGATGATTCCGCCGAACAGGAACAGCCAGAACGAGAACGCGTTCAACCGCGGGAACGCCACATCCGGGGAGCCGATCTGCAACGGCAGCACCAGATTGGCGAAGGCGAACACAAGTGGGGTGGCGAAGAGCAACAGCATGATCGTGCCGTGCATCGTGAAAAGCTGGTTGTACTGCTCGTAGGACAGGAACTGCAAACCCGGCCGCGCCAGTTCCGCGCGCATGAACATGGCCATCAGCCCGCCGAGGATGAAGAAGCCGAACGAGGCCACCATGTACATCGCGCCGATGGTCTTGTGGTCCGTCGTACGCAGGACCCGCAAGAAAGCGGAACCCTTGACCGGCACGCTGGCCGGTTGCGGCCGCGAGAGGATCGGGGCGGGCGCGATGGTCACAGGCTTGCCTCCGAGCGCACGGTGAATCAGTCGACCTGCTCAGGATAGTGGCTTCAGCGACGGACGGCGCCCGGGGTCCGGCGCCTTTCTGGCCCGGCGAGTTGTCCCGGTAGGAGTCGCTACGTCCCAGGCCTGCATGGGATGCTTGATCATGGTCGGGGGACCCGCCCCCGGCACCTCCGCGGCTACCCGCCACGGACACATGCTCAGGAGGACAGCATGGACATCTCCGGCGTCATCAGCGCACTGATTATCGGCATCATTCTCGGATTATTGGGACGACTGCTCAGACCCGGCAAGCAGGACATCCCGATCTGGCTCACGATCGTGGTCGGGATCGTCGCTGCGTTCCTCGGCACCCTGGTGGCCAGGCTGGTGGGCGTGGAGAACACGGACGGCATCGACTGGATCGAAGTCGTGTTCCAGGTGGTCCTCGCCGTCATCGGTGTCGGCCTCGCCGCCAGCCTGTACGGCGGTCGCAAGGGCGTAAGCAGATAGCGCCAGGAACCGGCTGATCGCGGGCCCGCCGCCCCTCGGGGTAGCGGGCCCGCGGCGTTCCAGGGGTCTCTACCAGCCGGCCTTACGGGCCCGGGCCTCGTAGAGCAGCACCGATGCCGAGACGGCGACGTTGAGCGAGTCGCCTCGGCCGAGCATGGGGACGCACACCCGGGCAAAGCCGTGCCGGTACCACTGCGGCGCGATGCCGAACCGCTCACTGCCGACCACGATCGCGGTGCGTCCGGTGTAGTCCGCGGTCCGGTAGGAGACCGCGTCGTCGGTGTCGGCCAGGTGGACGGTGAATTCGTGTGCGCGCAGCCAGTCGATGGCGGCGTCCGGCTCGTCGAACTCGACGGCCGGCACCGTCAACGTCGCCCCGTGGCTGCCGCGGAACACCTTCGGATGGGTCAGTCGGGTCCGCCGATTCGTAAGCACGAGGCAGTCGGCCCCGCACGCGTCCAGCGTCCGGATCAGCGTGCCCAGATTGCCGGGGATCTCCAGCCCGTCCGCCACGAGGATCAGGCCTGCATCGGACAGGGGCACCGTCTCCGGCGTCCAGAACGGCAGTTGCGTCACCGAGATCAAGCCGTCCGGCCGATCCCGTTCCGACATCCGCGCGAAGGTCTTCTCCGACACCTGGTAGGCCTGGGTGGCCCGGGCCACGAGTTGGGTGGCCCGGGTCCGGGCTTCGTCGGAGTAGCCGGCCTCGGGGCAGTACAGGAAGCAGTGGATCGGCGCGTTCGCGGCCAGGACGGCTTTGTGCGCCCACAGTCCTTCGGCGACGAAGAGCTGCTGCCCGTTGGGGATGGCATTGCGCTGGAGGTCCAGCACCTGTTTGACCCGCGGATGATGTACGCCGATCGGCTGCAGATCCATGGCGCTGCCCAGGCTAGCCGCCGGTTCCCGTTGCGATGAAGGAGACGCCCAGCGGTCGGTTCAGTTCCGGGTTCCCACTGTGAGCAGGTATTCCAGCTCGAATCGGGCCTGCTCCTCGGTGCCGAGATTCGAGTCGCGGCAGAACTGCGCCAGCGCCTCGTCGAACTCGCCGTCACGCTGATTGCCCTGGGCAAACGCCCGGGTCGTGATGGTCGGGCCATAGCGCGCCTTGAAGTGCTCCCCGAAGTCCAGCGGGTGCTGGAAGGCGGTGACCTCGAGCACCCGGCGTTCGAGCGTCGAGAACGAGACGCGGTCACCGAACAGGGCGCGGACGTGGTCCTCGGAACCCCACAGCGGCGGCGGCGCAGCCCCAGGAGGTGGCGGCGGCGCGAACGGACCCATCGTGCGGAACAACGACCCGATCATTCCCCCCGGCGTCCAGCTGAGCAGCCCGATCGTCCCGCCGGGACGGCAGACGCGGACGAGTTCGTCGGCGACCTCCTGGTGGTGCGGGGCGAACATCGCGCCGATGCAGGACATGACGACGTCGAAGCCGTCAGCGGGGAACGGCAGGTGCTCCGCGTCGGCCTCCTTCCAGTCGAGGTCGACACCGGCCGACTTCGCTCGGTCGCGACCGGCTTCGAGCAGCTCGGGGGTCAAGTCGCTGGCCACCACCGAGGCGCCGCGTTCGGCGGCGGGAATGGAGGCGTTTCCGGTGCCTGCGGCCACGTCGAGGACCCGCATTCCGGTCTTGACCCCGCAGGCATCGACGAGGGCGGGGCCGAGCGGGAGCAGGAAGGTCTCGACCATCGACGGGTAGTCGCCGGCAGCCCACATGCCGCGGTGCCGTGCCTTGAGTTGCTCGTCCGCAGTCGGCGTACCGGCTGCTCCGGCTGCGCCGGACGTGGTCTGTGCGGTGGTGCTCATGCGGGTCTCCTTCAGTTGGGCGCTCGGTTGCGCGCATCGAAGCTAGAAGCCGCTGCGTTCGCGCAGCGTTCGTCACCGCACCCCGCTACCGGGAAGTCGGGAGAACGGCGGCCGCGGGACCGGAACGCAGCGGTCGGTGGTTCTTGAATGCCCGTCCCGTGCCCGGCCGATGAGTTGCGGTCGCGGTGACGATCCCTACCTCGAGACGGCGCCGGACTCGCTAGTAGTACCCCTTCTCACCGTCCAGAAGTTCCCGGATCGCGTCGAGGTGACCGACATGCCGGGCGGTCTCCTCGACCATGTGGATGAGCATCCACCGCAGCGTCGCGGCATCAGCATTGAAGTCCGGGTGCTTTCCGACGGCGTCGAGCGAGTGAGCCGCCACGATGTCGTTGGACACCGCACATTGCTGCGTGTACTCCTCCAGGAGCCGGGCGAGTGGGATCCCTTCGACCAGCATGTCGGCGTCCTCAGGCCCATCGTCGAACGGGAGCCCGACGGCCGGACCGCCCAGGAAGACGACCTCGAACCAGGTGTACTCGACCCAGCGCAAGTGCGAAATGACACCCGCCATCGTCATGAGCGGCGAGGTCGGGAGGACGGATCGATGCGCGTCGGCGTCAGCCAATCCTTCGCACTTCCAGTGGACGATCGCACGCTGCAGGTCCAGCCACCCGACCAGCTGGGTGCGTTCATCGGCCACGAAAGGAGGGCGCTTGCGGGTGGGCATCATGAGCGCCGACGCTAGCCAAGCCGCCGTCGCGCCGCACCGCGTTTTCCCGGGCCGTCCCCCCCGGGCCTGATCGAATCGGGATCCGGGCGCAGCCGCGAGCGGCTGTCCGTGGACCTTCGTGTGCCAGCTGTCGGGATGGCAGACTGCTCCACCATGAGAAGGGGGACGCATGTTCGGCGGGGCATCATCGGCGGTTTTTTCACCGTCGCGCTGCTCACCGGGTGCACCAGCCTTGAACCGGGCAACGGTCGGCCCGGTGAGGCAGGGTCGTCCCAAACGGAGGCCAGCAGTACCCAGAGCACCGAGACGACCCAGCCGAGCACGGAGACCACCGAAAGCACGGAGAGCACCGAGTCCACTGAGACGATCGACACCACCCAGCCGACCGGATCCGAGGACCCGGCATTGGCCTTTGCGATTGGTTTCCAGTTCGCCGCGCACGTGAACACCGACAACCTGCAGCTGGCCTACGACCTGCTGTGCCCCGAAGTGCGCGAAGACGTGACGCTCGAGGAATTCTCGGACGGCGCGCCGGAGCCAGGGACGCTGAAATTCGATCCGGGAGAGCAGATCGAGCCGGGTATGTTCAGCGGAACGTTGCGGTACGGCACCGAGACCGATGAGATCACCCTCGTCAGTGACGGTGCCGGCAGCTACTGCGTCGGCGGGTAGTAGAGGGCGGCGGCGACGGACAACCCGCTTACCCTCCTGACCCGAATAAAGTTCGGTAGCGAACGGCTGTCTACGCCCGTCGGATAGCCTCCGGCATGGGAGTGACGCGGTGCCTGCCAGGAGGCGAGGTCGCTATGAAAGTCCTTCGGATCCTTGTCGTGTCCGCTGTGTGCGGCGGGTTCATGGCCATGCCCCCGGAGTTGGCGCGGCTGACGCTCTGCGGTCGCCCAACGGGGCGCAGGGCAGATCGCGGTGCAGCCGCTCAGAGCCACAGCGGTAGGCGCCACTTCCGAAGTCGCCACCGACATCGACTGTTCTGGCCCGACGATCTCGGATCCGGATCTAGCGTTCGTCGAGCCTGGCTACAGCCACGGCACATTCCGCGTGGCCGCCGGTCACCACGTCTTGTGGATCCGGACATCTGAGAGTCCGTTCACAACCGGAGGCGCCTACTTCCGAGTTGACGCCGCCACCCCGTCCCCCTGAGCTGCGATTTCCGGGGTGGAGCTGAGGGGACTCGAACCCCTGACCCCCACACTGCCAGTGCCTGTCTGGCCGTTCTTGGACCCCTCAGCCACCTCGTCGGATGTCTCCAATTGTGGCTCTGACCTGCATTTTGTGCGTTGACAGCTGTTGGTCCGTAATGGCTGCCCGACGGTCGCTTTTGAAATTCTTGCGGACTCGCTGCGGACTGCACTGTCCACATAGGACCGTCCATAGTAGACGGACAGCCTCAGTGGAGTGGCCCTAATCGCCCACCGACAAGTGTGGACTTGTAAGACATTGGCTTACAGTTTGGGTGGTGGACATCGCGCCCGCATTAGGACGTGACCTCACCACCTACAACGAATGGAAAGACAATGATCAAGAAGCCTGACGAAGAGTCGATCGAGACGCTGCGCGAGGATGCTCGCCGCCTCGAGCAGCACGCTAGTTCGAGCGAGCCGTACCCCGAGGGCACGGCGACCAGCCGCCCGAACGCGCCGTCCCGGATGTTCAACCTCCGCCTCAGCGACGAGCAGTTCGACGCGCTGCAGCAGATCGCTAACGCCAAACATCTGCCCATGTCGACCATGGCGCGCGCCTGGCTCCTCGACCGCCTCGATGCCGAGCAACGCG
>JBPCPI010000212.1:0-5536 GCA_050999295.1 Geodermatophilaceae bacterium
GGCCGCATCCCCAGCTCAGGCCCTATGTCCTGCGCTACTGCGGGTACGACGAGCAGACCAACTCCTTCACCCGGCGCCTGGAGGCAGCAGGTGTCGAGGTGCCGCTGATCATCAACCTCGGGCCACCACTGGGCATCAGGCTCTCCGCTGAATCGAGCTTCACCGATTACCCCGACGGCTTTCTCGGCGGCATGCACGATGGATATGCCGTCATCGACTCCTACGGTGCGCAGCGGGGTCTGGAAATTGGCCTGACACCTGTTGGCGCGCAGCGGTTGCTGGTTTGTCCATGCGAGAGGTGACCAGCCGCCTCGTACCCATTGGTCTGGCGTTCGGTGCGGTCGCGACGCAGTTACGTGCGCAGCTTCTCGAGGCCGCTGAGTGGCCGGAGCGCTTCGCGATCGCCGAGCGGTTCCTGATCGCCCGGCTCGCCGTCTCGCCGGCCCCTCCAGCGACGCTGGAATGGGCGCTGTCCCGGATGCATGCAACCGCAGGGAACCTCGACATCGGTTCGCTCACCGCCGAACTCGGCTGCAGCCGGCGCTACCTCATCGGCGTATTCAACGACTACGTCGGAGTTCCACCGAAGCTGTTCGCTCGGATCCTGCGTTTCCAGCGAGCCTGCGCACTGGCCGACACGCGAACGCTGGGGTGGTCAGAAATCGCCCAGCGCAGCGGCTATTACGACCATGCGCACTTGATCCGCGACTTCCAACAGTTCGCCGGGCGTACGCCGGTGAGCTTCTCGGACAGCCAACTGGCCGGCGCCGGATTCCGCGCCGACTGATTCGGCTGGGTATCGCCGCTGGCATGCTTGGTCCGGTGGACGGCCGCGGGGGGACGGCGCAGCCGCTGGCATGCTTGGCCCGGTGGGAACCGCCATCGGCCTGATCGCGTTCCTCGCGGCTCTGGTGGCGATCGGGGAGCTCGCTCGGCGAGCCGGGATGCCGGCGCCGTTGTTGCTCGTGATCGTGGGTATCGGGGCGTCGTTCCTGCCGGTAGTCGGTCCCGTACGGGTCACGCCGGAGCTCATCCTGGTCGGACTCTTGCCACCGTTGCTCTACGCAGCCGCGGTGAAGACCTCGCTGATGGACTTCCGCGCGAACCTCCGGCCGATCGGCCTGCTATCGGTGGGACTCGTGCTGTTCAACACCGTGTGCATCGGCTTGCTGGCCTGGGCGCTGCTACCCATCCCGCTGGCGGCGGCCGTCGCCCTCGGTGCGGTGGTCGCCCCACCGGACGCGGTGGCGGCCACCGCGATTGCCCGACGGGTGGGGATGCCCAGGAGAGTTGTCACCATCCTCGAGGGTGAAAGCCTGGTCAACGATGCGACGGCCTTAGTCTGCCTCCGTGCAGCCATCGCAGCACTGGCCGGGACACTCAGCGTGGGCGCAGTGATCGCAAGCTTCGCTGTGTCGGTCGTCGGCGGTCTGGCCGCCGGGGTGCTCGTGGCAACGGTGATCGGCTTCGTCCGCCGCAAGACCCTGGACATCTTCACCGACATCACCGTCTCCTTTCTCACCCCATTTCTCTCCTATCTGCTCGCGGAGGAGATCGGTGCTTCCGGATTCCTTGCCGTGGTCGTCACCGGACTGCTGCTGGGACACAAGGCACCGCGGATGCTGACCGCGCAGTCGCGAGTGCTGGAGCAGGCCAACTGGGCAACCGTGCAGTTCGTCCTGGAAAACGCGGTCTTCCTGCTCATCGGTCTGCAGGCGAGCACGATCGTCGACGATCTCGCGGACAGCGACCTCGGACTGGGCCGGATCCTGTTGATCTCCTCGGCGATCCTGGGAGCGGTCATCCTGCTGCGCATCGTCTGGGTCTTTCCGGTCAGCTACGTCTCTCGGCTCGTTCCGGGGGAGGGTCGGGGCGATCGAGGGCCCCCCTGGCAAATCCCGGCACTGATCAGCTGGGCCGGAATGCGAGTGTGGTGACGCTGGCCGCGGTCTTCGTCCTACCTCCCGAGACACCGCAGCGTGAGGCACTGATCCTCATCGCCCTGGTCGTCACCGCCGGGACGCTGCTGCTGCAGGGATCGACTCTGCCGTGGCTGGTCCGCCGCCTCCGGCTCGCCGGTCCCGATCCCGCCCAAGACACCCTGGCCGAGGCGGCGTTGTTCCAACGGGCCGCTCGGCAAGGATTGGTCGAACTCGACAAGTGGCTGACCGGCGACGAGCCACCCGAGGTGGTGGACAGGCTGCGCCGTCGCGGGCTCGAGCGGGCAGATGCGGTGTGGGAGCGACTCGGGGCCACGGCAGAGACACCCAGTGCGATCTATTCCCGGCTCCGGGGACAGATGATCGACGCCGAACGTGCCGAGGTGCTTCGGGCCAGGGACAGCGGTCAGGTGCCTGACGAGGTCCTCCGTTCGGTGCTCGGCGCCCTCGACGTCGAGGAAACGGTCCTGGATCGAGCCGTCGAGATGAACACCGCGGACCGTCCGCACGACCTCACCGCTTCAAGCTCTGAGGCTTGCGCCCATCTGAAGGAGGCACCCGCCCCATCTGCTCCAACGGCACCCGACGGGTGCGCGGGGTGCCTGGCCGTCGGGCGGCGCGACTGGGTGCACCTCCGGCTGTGCCTCACGTGCGGGCACGTCGGCTGCTGCGACTCCTCGCCGTTGACGCACGCCCAAGGGCACTACACCGAACGCCAACACCCGGTGATGCGCAGCGCCGAGCCCGGCGAGGCGTGGCGCTGGTGCTACGTGGACGAGATCCTGGGCTGATGCCGGAACGATCTCCTGGGCAGCCCTGCGAGCTCGGCTAGGTCAGGGGCGAGGACTGCTCTCCATGGGCGCCCACCGAGGGTGTCTGCGCAGGGCTCAGCGCAGCACCGCTGCGCAGCAGGTCACGGATCTCGGTGAGCAGTTCGACATCGGTGGGCTGAGCCGGCCCCGACTCCTCGCCTCGAGCGCGGCGTTCGGCGATGACCTTCATCGGGACGACGACGACGAAGTAGATCACCGCGGCAGTGAGTGCGAAGGTGATGACGGCGCTGAGAAACGCACCCCAGGTGAAGACCTGCCCGTTGACCTCGGCCGTGCCCCCAGTGGTGCCGCCACCACCCAGCAGGCCGATCAGCGGAGTGAGGAAGGAACTGGTGAATGCGCTGACCAGGGCAGTGAACGCCGCACCGATCACCACGGCGACCGCCAGTTCCACGACGTTGCCCCGGAGCAGAAAGTCCTTGAAGCCCTTCATCGCGTACTCCCCTGCACAGCGGCCGCCGGCACCGGTTCCGGAGGCTCCTACGGGGGCAGGAGCGTAGCGGTGAGGATGCTCGAAGCCGCCGCAGCAGCGAGCAGTCCTGCCGTCTCCTGGTCCACGGCGACGACGACCAAGCCCAAAGGTGCTGCGGCGACTGGACCCTCGGAATCCGCCAGTGGAACGGCCAGGACCAGCACGCGGGCAGCGACCACAGCCGCGGAGACCGCGCCGTCGGTGGCGGCCAGGATGTCGACCCGGTCACCGGGTCGAAGAAGTGCCGCGACCTCCAGATCGACCAGGCGCACCGGACTGGCCACCATCCCGGCACCGAGGCCGGCCGACAGGCCCGGTCCGAGCACCCGACGATCGGTGAGGATCTCGCCCCGCCGGACCGAACTGCTGACCACCCGCCCGAGGGCGGCAGCTTCCGAGCTGAGCGCGCCATCGGGCAGTTGGCTGGTCGTACGCTTCGCCATCTCGAGATCAGCACTGCCGATGGTGACACCGGCGGCCAGGTCGAGCGCCGCGACCAGGACCGCGGTCTCGGACTCTTGGACCGGGGTAGCCGGCAACGTTTGCGGGGCGAGCGCCAGAACCAGCGCGCCGGCGGTCATTAGCGCCGCCACCAGCATCCGTGCGCTGCGCCACCTGGGTGACAACGACAGCGCGGAAAAGCGGATCAGCGAGCGGACGGGCATCCGACGAGGCTAGGAGTTACAGCTCTCGGGCACTGGATGGCGGGCAGGTTGTGGAGATCGTCCGCCCGGCATGTGGATAGTCGTGCGGGCGGTCAGCTACTGCGGCTGCCCGCGGATCCGGCCGACGAACTGCCGGACTTGGCCGGCGCCTTCGTCGAGGACGACGAGGAGTCCGAGGTGTTGGTCGACGAGGATCCGGAGGACGGCTTGGCCGAGGATCTGTTCTTGCCGGCCGAACCAGAATCCGACGACGTGGCCGAGTCAGACGACGAACTGGAGGTCGAGGAGTCCGACGATGCGTCGCTGGCCTGCTTCTGCTTCGCCCCGTTGGTCTCGGCGCGCGAGTCGTTGCGGTAGAAGCCCGAGCCCTTGAACACGACTCCCACCGAGCCGTACACCTTGCGCAGCCGCCCCGAGCAGACCGGACAGACGCTCAGCGCCGCGTCGGTGAAGCTCTGGAACTGTTCGAAGCGGTGATCGCAGGCCGGATCGGTGCAGGCGTACTGATAGGTGGGCACGTTCGCGGGCTCCTCGGTGCGGATGGACAACTAGCACTGTATCTGCCCGAGTGCCAACACCGTCCTAGGCTTGACGCCACGTTGACTGTCACCCGCTTGCTCGCCCCGCGCGCGCTCCCAATGCGCCGTACGCGGAGATCCCGGCCGTCCGGGGTCGTCCTGCTCGGCTGTTCGCTGCTTCTGCTGGCCGTCGGCGGGTGTACGACCCTGGTGGCGGGTACGCCAACCAGCGCCCTGTCGCAGGTGACTCCGGCGCAGCTGTGCCCAGGGACCGGCAGCGAGCGGGAGGACGCCGCCACCCTCGTGACGTGCATATCGAGCCAGGTCTCGGACTATTGGACGTCCGTGCTCGGCGAACCGGTCCAGGCGCCTCGCGGCGTCGATCCGGATCCGGCCGCGGTCCCGTACGAGTGCCGGACCTTCCTGGCCTTCGGTACGGCGTTCTACTGCCCACCCGATGCGACGGTCTACATCACCGGTGCCTTGCTGGACCTGTACGCGGCCGAGTTGGGCGACGGACTGCCGTACGGGCTGGCCTTTCTCCTCGGGCACGAGTTCGGTCATGTCGCGCAGCACGTCGTCGGCCAGCCCGAGCTGAGCATCCCGGAGCCGACGTACACCGATCTGCGCGGGCTGGAGCAGCAGGCCGACTGCCTGGCCGGGGTGTGGGTGGGTGCGGCGGCAGAGGCCGCGAAGGTCAATCCAGCGCTGTTCCGGGTGGTTGCCGAGCAGGAGTTGACGATCATCAGCGGGCTCGAGCCACCGCCGGGCGTCGGGCTCGACGACTACGACGAGGTCGCGACCCACGGCAGTGTGGAGGAGCGATTGGCCGCCTTCGACACCGGGGTTGCCGGCGGGACCGGCAGTGCCTGCGGGCTGATCGGGGTGAATTGAGCCAGCTGCGCCGCACTCGCCCGGAGCGCTTGTACGGCAGAACTATGACCTGCGTTCCGGAACAGGCGGTAGCGCAACAAGCCGACGCACTGCACGGTTGCTCCCATGACCGCACTCGATCGGGCGCACGCCGAGTTCGACCACGAAGTGATCTACCTCAACACCACGACCATGGGGCTGCCTCCACGACGGAGCTGGGTAGCCCTGCAGGTGG
>JBPCPI010000255.1:0-4369 GCA_050999295.1 Geodermatophilaceae bacterium
CCCCGAGCAGCGACTGCTGCTCCTCACCGGCGTCGACGACGGTCTCCACTTGCCAGTCGACTCCGAGTTTGTCGCGCAACGCGGCCCGGATGATCTCGGTGTTCATCTCCTCGGACAACCGGCGCATGAGACCTGAGGAGTTGATACCCAGCTTGAGGACAGAGCCTTCGACAGCAAGCACATTGGCTGACATCAGGAGCGCTGCCGTGGTCCGCTTGCGTTCCTTGATCGCCTCGAGAAGGTCCGGCCACAGGCGACGCAGGTCGACGACTGTCAGGTCGCCGGCCGGTGCCGGTGCCGGTGCCGGTACGGAATCGGGCATGGGATCGGGAGCCTTCGCCGCTGGCTCGGCGGCCGTCGGGGTGACGACGGAGGCCCTTGCCGGGGTCGGCGCGGCAGCATTCCGGGCTGGGATGTCGGCGGGCGCTGGGGCGGCCGAAGCATCCGATGGGGCTGCATCGGAGATCTGCATCCGGCGTTCGAGTCGTTCGATCCGCTGCAGGGTGGCCGAGGAGTCATCGCTGGCCGAAGGCAGGAGCATGCGGGCGCAGACCAGCTCCAGTAGCAGCCGCGGAGCGGTCGTACCCCGCATCTCGGTGAGTCCATTGTGGACGATGTCGGCGAGCCGCGACAGTGTCGCCGTACCGAGACGGGCGGCCTGATCGGCCATGATCGTCAGCTGGTCGGCTGGCAGGTCGAGGATCCCTTTGTCGGCGGCGTCGGGAACCGCGTCGATGATCACCAGGTCCCTGAGGCGGTCCAGCAGGTCCGCGGTGAAGCGACGCGGGTCGTGCCCGGCCTCGCTGACCCGGTCTACCGCTCCGAACACCCCGCCCGCGTCGGCGGCTGCGAGCGCGTCGATGGTCTCGTCCAGCAGCGCACCGTCGGTGACCCCCAGCAGACCGACGGCCCGTCGGTAGGTGACCCCGTCCTCGCCGGCACCGGCCAGCAGCTGATCCAGGATTGAGAGGGCATCCCTGGCCGACCCGCCTCCGGCCCGCACGACCAGCGGAAAGACCGAGTCGTCGACCGTGGCCTTCTCCTCCTCGCAGATGCGCACGAGCAGACCGCGCAGCACGGAGGGAGCCATCAACCGGAAGGGATAGTGATGGGTGCGCGACCGGATCGTCGGGAGCACCTTGTCCGGTTCGGTGGTGGCGAAGACGAAGACCAGGAAATCGGGTGGTTCCTCGACCAGCTTGAGCAGGGCATTGAAACCCTGGGTCGTGACCATGTGCGCTTCATCGATGATGTAGATCTTGTAGCGGCTGACCATCGGTGCGTAGAACGCGCGATCGCGAAGGTCGCGAGCGTCGTCCACGCCCCCGTGGCTGGCTGCGTCGATCTCGATCACGTCGGGCGTTCCCGGCCCGTCCGGTGCGAGCCCGACGCAGGAGTCGCAAACCCCGCAGGGCTCGGACGTCGGGCCTTGTACGCAGTTCAAGGATCGCGCCAGTATCCGGGCGCTGGATGTCTTGCCGCAGCCGCGCGGACCGGAGAACAAGTACGCGTGGTTGATCCGCCCGTTGTCCACCGCCTGGGTCAGCGGCTCGGTCACATGGTCTTGGCCAACGACCTCGGCGAAGGTGGCCGGTCGGTACTTGCGATAGAGCGCCACAGCCACGCACGCGAGGGTACTGGCCCAATGCGACGAGGGTCCGGCCCGTGTTCTGCCGGCCTGGGAGCGCGTACGCGTGGAGCGCGTCATGAAAGAGGAAGGACCCCTCGTACACCCGACAGAGCCCGCTTATCCTTGCTGCCTTCCGGCCCTGGGGAGGTTCACAGGGTGACGCCGTACGAGGGGTCGGGAGGATTCTAGCCGGGTCGTACGGGCGGCCTTGTACCCTCGCCAATGGCCGGCCGCGAGCGCGCACGGCGCCGCCGGAGCTGGAGGATTCGCCTAGTGGCCTATGGCGCTCGCTTGGAAAGCGGGTTGGGGGCAACCCCTCGAGAGTTCGAATCTCTCATCCTCCGCTGGACAGCCCCATGACCGAGGATCTTGCCTGCACTGGTGGTGACGCTCAAGGCCCTTGCTCGTCCAGTTCGGCACGCAGCTGCGCGTTGTCATTTTCCAGGCCAAGGACCAGCGCGATACCCGCCAGGTTCAGCCCCGCGTCCAGCAACTCCCCGATCCGCTTGAGCCGGTCGAGATCGTCGGAGCTGTAGCGGCGGGTGCCGCCATCGGTGCGATCCGGTTCGAGCAGCCCGCGACGCTCGTAGAGGCGCAAGTTCTGCACACCCATGCCGACCAGTTCCGCGGCAACGGAGATGCCGAAGACCCCGCGGCCGGAGTCCGGTGCAGGCAGGTCCAATGGGATCACCTCCGTTCTGGGAAAAAGTTCTTGCTTCAAGTCTGGCAGATATGTTATACAAAATCTATCTCGGCTAACACACATGCTGGAGCCGAGAGCTATGGATAGGGCATCGACAACTGACTGTCTATCTGGAGGTGGAACCGATGTTGATGCGCACCGATCCGTTCCGCGAACTCGACCGCTTGACCCAGCAGTTCCTGGGAGCTCAGGGAACGTCCTCCCGTCCTACCGCGATGCCGATGGACGCATGGCGAGCCGGCGAGGAGTTCGTCGTTGAGTTCGACCTGCCCGGTGTTGACCCCGAGTCGATTGATCTCGACGTGGAGCGCAACGTCCTGACCGTCCGGGCCGAGCGGCCGAACCTGAACGGCGACTATGAGCTGCTTGCCGCCGAACGCCCCCGCGGGGTGTTCAGCCGGCAGCTGATCCTGGGCGACAACCTGGACACCGAGAAGGTGCAGGCCAGCTACGAAGGCGGCGTGTTGACGCTGCGGATCCCGGTGGCCGAGAAGGCCAAGCCACGCAAGATCTCGATCACCAAGGGAGCCAAGCAGGATCGCCAGATGATCGACGCCTGAGCCGGTGCGTTCGCCTCCGCTCAGCAAAGCACCATTCGTACGGCATGCACCACATCTCCGAAAGCGCCAACCCGTACGCGGGCAACGCCAGCAAGCGAAAGGCCAGGTGATGCCCCGACGTGATCGATGACGCGAGGGAACTGCGGTCGCCGCAGAACTTCGCCCCTGCCGGTCCCGGCCCCGTACGAGGGCCGGGACGGCCGGCAGGTCACTGCGCCACGCGCGGCCCTAGGATTTCCGCATGAGTCGCGAGGTGCCCGTTGCCGTACGAGACCTGGAGTCCGCCCTTGCCTATCTGGAGGGGTTGAGCCTGATCCTGAAGACCCTGGACACCGAACGGCGCGGCCGGGACGGAACCGACCCCCTGGTCGAGGAACTCCAGAACTTGGACAACGCGCTGTACGAGTGGTCCCCCATGCCGCACCAAGCCAGTTCCGGTCAGGGTTGGGCCATCGTCGATCACAACCTTGCCGCCCTACGACAGCGGCTGGCGCAGCGACGCGAGGAAACGCAGACCTAGGAGCTGGCTCCCTGACCCGCCTACTCCGCGGTCGCGCGGGCACGCCCCAGCCGGACGGAACTCAGCCGCGCTGCGACTTCTCCACCAGGGATTCGGCGATCTCCCGAAGTTTGCGATTGGCGTTCTTGGAGGCCCGGACCAGGATGTCGAAGGCGTCCTCCGGCGTGCAGCCTCGTTGCGAGACGAGAATGCCCTTGGCCTGCTCGATGACTGCGCGAGTGGCCATAGCGTCCTGCATCTGACCGGCCAGGGCGGCGGTGCTGGCGTAGAGATGGGCGTTGGCCAGAGCAACGGCGGCGTAGCTGGCAAACGCACGGGCCAGATCCACCGCCTCGTCATCGAAGGCCTCCGCCCGCGTGGAGTAGATGTTCAGCGCTCCGGTGACGGCCTGCTGCACAGGAATGCCCACCGAGACCGAACTCCGTGCCCCGCGGCTCACTGCCTCAGGGGCGTACTCAGGCCACCGGTCCTCGGCGGCCATGTCGGTGACGTGCATCGTCTCCCCGCCGGCCGCCGCGGCCAGGCACGGTCCGCCGCCCAACTCGTACTGGGTTTCGTCCAGGTGCAGCGCGAGTTCACCGGTGAACGCGGCGGTGCTGGCCTGGCCGGCATGCACGAGGCTCACCGACACCTCGTCGGCACCGGGAATCGTGCGTTTTGCCAGTTCGGAGATGCGTCCCAGTACCTGGGACATGTTGTTCTCGCCCAAGTGAATTAGGCCGAGCTCGGCGAAAGCCTGCATCGGCTCCAGTGCGGCCTGTGCGGTCATCGAGACCCCTGATAGTCGGCGTACGCCGCCGGGGCTTGAGCCACAGAAGCCGGGAATCGCATCCGCGCGAGCGGTGCAGATCGAACCGGGCGTGATTGTACCGCTCCTAGTGTCGGGCGGGCGGGGGGGGGGGGGCTGGGATGGAAACGGGACGCACAGGGCGGAACTCGCCCCGAGGGCTCACCAG
>JBPCPI010000158.1:0-5370 GCA_050999295.1 Geodermatophilaceae bacterium
GACTCGACCAGCCGACGTACCCAGCCGCGAGCGTCCTGCAGCCGCCAGGCCAACGCGAAGCCGAGCCCGTTCTGCCCGATGACGGCCGAGAACAGTACGAAGACCAGGGTCAGATACAGCGAATTCAGGAAGTTCGGGTCGCCGAGCGCCCGGGTGTAGTTGTCGATCCCGACGAACTCCGGCACCCGGGCCGCGATGCCGGTCAGCCGGTAGTTGGTGATCCCGATGTAGAGGGTCCACAGCGCGGGAAAGACCAGGAAGATCGCGACCAGGACCAGCGCCGGCGCGACGAACGCCGACGCCCGCCACTTACCCAGGCCGACGACGTCGGCTTCGCCCCCGTCGGCCGGATCACCCCCTGTCGATCCGGAGGCAGACCTCTCCCGGCCGTCCGGGGCGGCCTCAGTCGCTGGCGATGTCGTCTGCGCCACCGAGCACCTGTTCGAGTGCCGATTGGTAGGCCGCAGCCGCATCCTCCGGGCTCATACCGGTGACTACATCCAGGGTCGCCTGCTGAAGCGTCAGGGACACCTCGGGGTAGACGGCAAGACCCGGACGGTAGGCCGACAGCGGTACGACCTCCTCCGCGATGAACGACAACAGCGGGTCGTTGGCCAGGATCTCGGAGTTGACGTCCTCGCGCTGGGTGAGCCGCGCCCCGTCGCCGACGAGCTCGGTGACGGCTTCAGCGGAGTTCATGAAGGCCAGCAACTCCCAGGCCTGCTGCGGGAACTCGGTCGCCGGGTTGAGCACCCGCCCGCCACCGCCGGACATGCTCACGAAGTCTTGTCCGTTGATCCCGCTACCGGGCTCCATCGCCGGCACCATGGCGTACCCGACGTCCTGGTCCCGCGTGGGCATCGGGGCGACGCCGGCGGTCGGTTCGATGACCGAGCGCCAGAAGTAGTCACCCTCCATCAGGATCCCGATCTGACCGGCGGCGAACTCGGCGAAGGACTTGTCCCTCCCCTGCGCCTCCTGCTGCAGCGTGGGGTCGCCGAGTCCGGTGGAGTAGATCTCCTGGTACAGACCGAGTACGTCGCGGATGTTCTGGGTGTTGCCCTGCCACATCTCGTCGGCGTAGATCTCGGCGCCGGTGCCGACCAGCAGCGGCAGCGCGCCCTGCATGGTGGTCGCCTCACCCATCGCCGTACCGGCGTTGAGCTGGATCGGGGTGACGCCGGCGATGGCCTGCAAGGCCCGGCCGGCCTCGAGGACCTCCGCCCAGCTGGTGGGCTGCCAGTCCTCGGGCAGTCCGGCCTGGGCGAAGAGCGCCTTGTTGAAGAACAGCACCCGTCCGTCGGATCCGGCCGGTACGCCGTACCGCTCGTCGTTGAACGACATGTTGGCCTGGACGGCCTCGTTGATCTGCTCCCAGCCCTCCCATTCGTCGACCAGGTCGCCGCCGACCACGTCGGTCAGTGGGGCGATGTAGCCGGCCTCGGCGAACTCACCGACCCAGATGCCGTCGATCGAGACGATATCGGCGCCGCTGCCGGTACGGAGGTCCAGCGCGATCCGGCTCTTGTACTCCTCGTCGTCGACGCCCGAAGACTGGAACTCGATGGTGACCTCAACGCCGTCCTCGGCCTGCTGCTCGACGAAGGTCGGGATCACGTAGTTCTCGATCCAGTCGGCCTCCTCGGCGTTCTTGCCACCGGAGACCGCGTTGGCGGCGATCGTCAGCGTGACCTCGGTCGCGTCCGCGTTGCGCGCGGTGTCCTGCTCCTCCTGCGGGTCCGAGCCGAGGCACGCGGTCGCAGTCAGGGCGAGTACGGAACCGAGGGCGATTGCGCGGACCGAGCGATTCATGAGTCCTCCACAGCGAGCACCGGGCTGTTACGGCCTTGTAAACAACCTCCCGGCATCCTGTCCGAACGCGGCGATCATGGCAACGAGTCGGTCCAGTCCGATTCCGGATGGCAAACGCTCGTACGGGCGCTGCGACAGTTGAGATGCCGCTCACCCCTGGGGCCCCCGACGTTGGCCTGTTGGACAACTTGGCCCGCTTGTCTCATCGGGTGGTGGCCTCTCGCCGTATCGCGGTCCTCGTCCTCGCCGTACTGCTTGCCGCCGGCATCCAGGCCGGTGTCGGTGCCGCTCCGGTGCTCGCCGTGCCGCCGGGCGGCACGGCTGCCGCAGACATCCTGGTCATCGGGCACCGCGGAGCCTCCGGGTACCGGCCCGAACACACGATCGCGGCGTACGACCTGGCGATCCGGATGGGCGCGGACTACATCGAGCCGGACCTGGTCTCCACCAAGGACGGGGTACTGGTCGCGCGGCACGAGAACGAGATCAGCGGGACCACCAACGTCGCCGACCATCCCGAGTTCGCCGCCCGCAAGACGACCAAGCTCATCGACGGGGTCTCGCTGACCGGGTGGTTCACGGAGGACTTCACGCTGGCCGAGCTAAAGACGCTGCGGGCCATCGAGCGCATCCCTGACATCCGGCAGCAGAACACGATTTACAACGGCCGGTTCCAGGTCCCGACGCTGCAGGAGGTCATCGACCTCGCGCTCAGTCGCGGTGTCGGGATCTATCCCGAGACCAAGCACCCGACCTATTTCGACTCGATTGGTCTGTCCCTGGAAGAACCATTGGTGGCGGCCCTGCGCGCCAACGACCTGGACGACGCCATCGACGAGGTCTTCGTGCAATCCTTCGAGACCACGAACCTGCGCGAACTCAACCGGCTGATCAACGTCCCGCTGGTCCAGTTGATCGCCGGCAGCGGGGCGCCGTACGACCTGGTGGCTCGCGGCATCCCCGTCACCTACGACAGCATGGTCACCCGGCGAGGCGTGGCGGTCATCGCGACCTACGCCGACGGTATCGGGCCGGACAAGAACCGGGTGATCCCACGCGATGCCGCCGGGTTCCTGTTGGAGCCGACCGCCCTGGTCAACAACGCGCACAACGTCGGTCTAGTCGTACACCCGTACACGTTCCGGGCCGAGAACACCTTCCTGCCAGCCGATTTCCGGTCCAGCGACGATCCGGCGGAGTACGGCGACCTGATCGGGGAGTTGCACCTATTCTTCTCCGTCGGCGTGGACGGCGTCTTCACCGACAACCCGGACATCGCGGTCTACGCCAGGGCGATCTTTCAGCCTGCTGCGGCCGCCTAGCTGAGGTAGAGCGCGTCTGACCTCCGCTTCCGGCTCGCGTTCCAGGGTCAGACGCGTTCTACCTCGCCGTGTCGGGAGATGGGGCCCGCTCGGCGCGCCGAGCGAAGAGATAGCCGGCGATCGCGGCCGGGAAGAACATCAGCAGGCCGTACATCGCCGGCGCCACCGATAGCTCGGTGTTGTCCAGCACGGTCACGGCGATCGTGATGGCCAGGGTCGCGTTGTGTACGCCCACCTCCATCCCGGAGGCGATGGCCTGGCTGCGCTCGACCCCCGCCAGGCGCGGCACCCAGTAGCCGATGATCAAACTCAGCGTGCAGAGCACGACGGACACGGTTCCGACAGCAATGACGTTGTCCAGGAACACATCCCACGCGCCGGCAAGTGCCACCACGATGACGAGAGCGAGTACGGCCGCGGAGCCGATCTTGACCGGGCGCTCCATCCGCTCGGCGAAGTCACCGAACCGATGCCGTACGAACATGCCGCTCGCCACGGGTACCAGCACGATGGCGATAACCGCGAGCACCTTGTCCACCGGGAACCCGATGTCGGTGGACGAGCCGAGGAAGTAGGCCGCCGAGGCGTTGACCACGACCGGGATCGTGACCACCGCCAGGACCGAGTTGATCGCGGTCAGGGTGATGTTCAGCGCGACGTCACCGCCGGCGAGATGGCTGAACAGGTTCGCGGTCGTCCCACCCGGTGAGGCGGCCAGCAGCATCATGCCGACGGCCAGCAGCGGGTCCAAGTTGACCGCGATGACCAGGCCGAAGCAGATCGCCGGGAGCAGGAGGGTCTGGCAGACCAGGGCCAGGATCGCCGCCTTCGGTGCGCGGGCAACCCGGGCGAAGTCGGCCAGGGTCAGGGTCAGCCCGAGGCCGAACATGATGATCGCGAGTGCGATCGGCAGTCCAACGGTGATGGCGGCTGAGTCCACGGGGGCTCCCTCCGCTCCTCGGCTCCCCAGCGTTTGCGGCGGCGTGCGTGCCTTGATCGTGGTCGTCTTCGGACCGGGATTCAAGGGCGGATCAAGCGGGTCAACCCGAAGACGTGATCATGAGCGCCCCAGGTACACCCCCAGAGCCTGTTGCGAAATCGCCGCGCGCCTACCGAAGTTGATCTTCGGATGGCCGAGGATCGCGGGGTGGCTAAGGGATTTCGACCGGTGGACCGGGCTCAGCGGTTTCTGCTGCCGCCGGATATGACCGAGTGGCTGCCAGCGGATCATCTCCTGTGGTTGGTGGTGGAGACCGTCGGCCGGCTGGATTTGGCGGCGTTTCGGGCCCGGCGCCGCCTCGGTGGTGCCGGGCGGGCGGCCTATGACCCGGCGATGATGGTGGCGCTGCTGGTCTATGGCTACGCGGTCGGGCAGCGTTCGAGCCGCCAGATCGAGCGGTTGTGTCAGGTCGATGTGGCGTTCCGGATCCTGTGCGCCCAAGACGTCCCCGATCACCTCACCCTGGCCGGAAGACGGCAGCCCGCGCGTACGACGCGATGATCGCGGCCACCGCGATCGCCAACGGTTTACCGGTCTACACGTGCAATCCTGCGGACTTCGCCGGGATCGACGACCTCGTCGTCGTAGCGATCCAGCCTCCGGGTGCGTCGGGGTGATGCCCCCAACTAACTGGTCAATTGCCGTAGTCAACGAATGCGGCAATTGACCAGTTAGGTCCTAGCTGGACTCGACGGGGCGACCGGCCTCGGACCAGGCCTTGAATCCGCCGTCGAGGTGGGCGACGTCGGTGTAGCCCATGTCCTTCATCGTGGCTGCGGCCAAAGCCGAACGTCCGCCCGAGGCGCAGTGCAGGATGATCCGCCGGTCGGGGTCGAAGCCGTCCTGGTGGTACGGGCTGCTGGGGTCGGCTCGGAACTCGAGCATGCCGCGCGGTACGTGCACCGAACCCGGGATGCGGCCGCTGGCTTCCAGCTCCGGTGCATCGCGGATGTCGACCACAAGGGCCCCATCGGCCTGCTCTTGCGCAACGTCATCGACACCCAGGTTTTCGATCCGGGACTTGGCTTCTGCCACGAGGTCGGACGCCTTCTTCATGGTCATGCGGTGCTCCTCTTGTCGGGTTGTCCGCCGATGTTACTGAGTGGTTCCCGGTCGAGGTGCCGTTCTGCGGCAGGTGCGTTCCTGATCAGTCGTACGGGTCGGTGAGTACTGGTTGAGCTTCCACGACCTCGATGTTCTGCGTCGGACCGACCGTGGTCACCGAACCTGGGACTG
>JBPCPI010000187.1:0-6078 GCA_050999295.1 Geodermatophilaceae bacterium
CTGCAGATCGTCCGGCAGATCATCAGCACGCTCGGTCCCCGGACCCAGCGCCCGTGGGACGTGGAGCCCACCGAGGAACCCGCGGTCGATCCGGGTGAGCTGCTCGGCGTGCTGCCGACCGACACCCGGACCCCGTACGACGTCCGCGAGGTCATCTCCCGGATGGTGGACGGCAGTCGGTTTGCTGAGTTCAAGTCGCTGTACGGGCAGACGCTGGTCACCGGGTTCGCCCGGATCCACGGTCATCCGGTGGGGATTCTCGCCAACAACGGGATCCTGTTCTCCGAGTCCGCCCTCAAGGGTGCGCACCTCATCGAGCTCTGCGACCGCCGCAGCATCCCGCTGTTGTTCCTGCAGAACATCACCGGGTTCATGGTCGGTCGCGACTACGAGGCCGGTGGCATCGCCAAGGCAGGCGCCAAGATGGTCACCGCGGTGGCGTGTGCGCGGGTTCCCAAGCTGACCGTCGTCATCGGCGGGTCGTTCGGCGCCGGAAACTACGCAATGTGCGGCCGCGGATACTCACCCCGCTTCCTGTGGACCTGGCCGAATGCCCGGATCTCGGTGATGGGCGGCGAGCAGGCGGCGTCAGTGCTGGCGCAGGTCCGGCGAGACCAGCTGGAGAACACTGGTACGGACTGGAGCACCCAGGACGAGGAGGCCTTCAAGGATCCCATCCGCGAGCAGTACGAAACTCAAGGGCACCCGTACTACGCCACCGCGCGACTGTGGGACGACGGCGTGATCGATCCACGTGACACCCGCACGGTCCTGGGTCTGGCCTTGTCCGCTTGCGCCAATGCACCACTTGAGGACGTCGGCTACGGCGTCTTCCGGATGTGATGGCGCCGTGAGCATCAGCGAGACGACGCTCGCGCACGATGCGTCCCGAGCGCCGCGCCAATCACATCCACTCTTCGACACCGTGCTGATCGCCAACCGCGGTGAGATCGCCGTACGGGTGGCACGGACGCTGCGCGACTTGGGGATTCGCTCGGTCGCGGTCTACTCCGATGCGGACACCGGCGCCCGGCACACGCAGGTGGCTGACGTCGCCGTACACCTCGGCAGGTCGGCTGCGGCAGAGAGCTATCTGAACATCGAACGGGTTCTCGACGCCGCCCGGCGTACCGGCGCGCAGGCGATCCACCCAGGGTACGGGTTCCTGGCCGAGAACGCCGCGTTCGCCCGAGCGTGCGAGGCGGCCGGGATCGTCTTCATCGGACCGCCGGTCTCAGCCATCGAGGCGATGGGCGACAAGATCCGGGCCAAGCAGACCGTGCAGGCAGCCGGCGTTCCGGTCGTACCCGGGCGGCATGACATCGGGATGGACGACGCCGCGATCATCGCCGCCTCGCACGAGATCGGTTTTCCGGTCCTGCTCAAGCCCAGCGCCGGCGGCGGCGGCAAGGGGATGCGCCGGGTCGCCGAAGCCGGCGCGCTGGCCGAGGAGATCGCCGGTGCCCGGCGCGAGGCACGCAGTTCCTTCGGCGACGACGCGCTACTCGTGGAGCGCTACATGGACCGCCCGCGGCACATCGAGATCCAGGTGCTCGCCGACAACTTCGGGACTGTGCTGCACCTCGGGGAACGCGAGTGCAGCCTCCAGCGCCGCCACCAGAAGATCATCGAGGAGGCGCCCTCGCCGCTGCTCGATGCAGCCCTGCGCGAGTCGATGGGCTCAGCTGCCGTCGAAGCCGCCCGTACGGTCTCCTATGTAGGTGCCGGGACCGTCGAGTTCATTCTGAGCGCGGACCGCCCGGGGGAGTTCTTCTTCCTCGAGATGAACACCCGGCTGCAGGTCGAGCACCCGGTCACCGAACTCGTCACCGGGATCGACCTCGTGGAGGCCCAGATCCGGGTGGCCGCCGGGCAGCGGCTGGATCTGACGCAGTCCGACATCTCGCTGACCGGCCACGCGATCGAGGCTCGGGTCTATGCCGAGGATCCGGTACGCGGCTTCCTACCCTCGGCCGGACGCGTCCTCGACCTGCACGAGCCCACCGGCGACCACGTCCGGGTCGATTCCTCGCTGGCCGTCGGGACGATCATCGGGACCGACTACGACCCGATGCTGTCCAAGGTCATCGCCTGGGGACCCGACCGGGAGGCCGCGCGGCGACGGCTGCTCGGCGCCCTCGCCGACACCGTCATCCTCGGCTTGCGGACCAACGTCGGGTATCTGCGCGCGCTGCTGGCCGACCCGGCCGTCATCGCGGGGGATCTCGACACGGGTTTGGTGGAGCGACGCGGGCCGGACCTGGCGGCGCCCTTCGACCAGGAGGTCTTGGCTGCGGCCGCGCTGTTGCGCCTGCTGGAACTGGAGCCGACCTCGAAGATCGTGGATCCGTTCGACATTCCTGGCGGCTGGCGGGTGGGTCAGCCGGCCTGGGCGAGCTGGCGGATGCAGTTGGCGGGGCAGGAACCGGTCACGGTCCGGGTCCGCGGCCGGGCCGTTGCCGCCGAAGTGGCGGTCGGCGATGCCGATCCGGTCGCGGCATCTGCCCGCTGGGATGACCCGTACCTGCACGTCACCGTCGCGGGCCGGCGGTGCCGGTACGCCTACGCCGAGGACGGCGACGTGGCCTGGTTCGGCCTCGATGGGGACGCGGTCTCCATCCGGGAGACCGATGCGCTTGCCGCGGCCCGGCACTCCGATGACGCGTCCGCGTCCACCGGCGCCGTACTCGCGCCGATGCCGGGGACGGTGACGTTGGTACGCGCCGCGCAGGGCGAGACGGTCACCAAGGGCCAGCCGCTCGTGGTTGTCGAGGCGATGAAGATGGAGCACGTCCTCACCGCGCCGATCGAGGGCGTCCTGTCCGAGTTCTCCGTCGTGGCAGGTCAGCAGGTGGCCATGGACGAGAAGCTCGCCCTCGTCGTCGAGACACCCGTTCCTGGCGATTTTGGCCAAAACCGCCACGTCGGGCGCCCCAGTCCTGGCGGTTTTGGCCAAAACCGCCACACTCGAGCCGAAGCGGGGGAGTGATCGTGCTGGAGATTGCCTCGATCAGGGCCGCGGGGTTGCCGGCCGAAGTAACGATCTACGAGGTCGGCCCCCGCGACGGACTGCAGAACGAGTCCGAGACCGTGCCGGTCGAGGTCAAGGCCGAGTTCATCAGGCGCCTGGCCGCTGCCGGACTCAAGATCATCGAGGCCACGTCGTTCGTGCATCCCAAGTGGGTGCCGCAGTTGGCCGACGCGGCCGAGTTGATCGATTCTCTGGAGCGGGTTCCGGGGGTTCGCTACCCCGTTCTGGTCCCAAACGAGCGGGGTCTCGATCGAGCGCTGGAGGCGGGAATCGTCGATGTCGCGGTCTTCGCCAGTGCTACCGAGACCTTCGCCGAGCGCAACCTGAACCGGACAGTCGCCGAGTCGTTAGCGCTGTTCGCGCCGGTCGTGAGCCGCGCTCGAGATGCCGGGCTGGGCGTCCGCGGGTACGTGAGCATGTGCTTTGGCGACCCGTGGGAAGGCACCGTGCCGATCGGGCAGGTGGTGTCGGTCGGGCAAGCCCTGCTCGAGATGGGCTGCACCGAACTGTCTTTGGGCGACACGATCGGGGTGGCGACACCCGGCCGGGTCGTTGCGGTGCTCGATGAGTTCGCCGCTGGGGGGACGTCGATCGGCAGCCTGGCCGTGCACTTCCATGACACGTACGGACAGGCGCTTTCCAACACGCTGGCCGCGCTGCGCGAGGGCGTCACCGTGGTCGATGCCAGCACCGGGGGACTGGGGGGCTGCCCGTACGCCGAGAGTGCGACCGGGAACCTGGCCACCGAGGATCTCGTGTGGATGCTCAACGGCCTTGGCATCTGGACCGGCGTGGACCTGCAGTCGTTGGTGGACACCAGCATCTGGATGGCGGGCAAGCTCGGCAAGCCGAGCCCGTCGCGTGTCGTACAAGCACTCACGGGGGGCTCCGCCCCCCGTGTCCCCCCCGACGACGGCGGTTGAATTGATCGTGAAAGCCGAAGTTGTGAAAGGAAATCCGATGCTCGACTATCGACTGGACGACGAGAGCCAGGCGCTGCAGAAGATGGTGCGCGAATTCGCCCGGGAGGTGGTCGCCCCGCAGATAGGCGACTTCTACGAGCGGGAGGAGTTCCCATACGAGATCGTGCGTCAGATGGGCGAGCTCGGCCTGTTCGGACTGCCCTTTCCCGAGGAGTACGGCGGCTCCGGTGGTACGTACTTCACGCTGTGCTTGGCGCTGGAAGAGCTTGCCCGCGTTGACTCCTCGGTTGCGATCACGCTGGAGGCGGGTGTGTCTCTGGGGGCGATGCCGATCTTCCGCTTCGGTACGGAGGAGCAGAAGAAGCAGTGGCTGCCGAGGCTGTGCAGCGGCGAGGTGTTGGGTGCCTTCGGGTTGACCGAACCCGGCGGGGGATCGGATGCCGGGGCGACCTTGACCACTGCCGTGCTCGAGGACGACCACTGGGTGATCAACGGCAGCAAGGCGTTCATCACCAACTCCGGAACAGACATCACCGGCCTGGTCACGGTCACCGCGGTCACCGGGAAGCAGTCGGACAGCCGCAAGGAGATCTCGGCAATCCTGGTGCCTTCGGGCACACCGGGATTCACGGTGTCGAAGAAGTACTCCAAGGTTGGCTGGAATGCCTCGGACACCCGGGAGCTGTCCTTCGACGGCTGCCGGGTGCCGGCCGAGAACCTCGTCGGTGAGCGGGGTCGCGGGTACGCGCAGTTCCTCTCGATCCTGGACGAGGGCCGGATCGCGATTTCCGCGCTGTCCGTGGGACTTGCGCAGGGCTGCGTGGACGAATCGCTGAAATATGCCGGGCAACGCAAGGCTTTCG
Source organism: Geodermatophilaceae bacterium (assembly GCA_050999295.1). GTDB lineage: Bacteria > Actinomycetota > Actinomycetes > Mycobacteriales > Geodermatophilaceae > JACCQS01. The sequence continues at coordinate 4,818 of JBPCPI010000187.1, forward strand.
GCAAACCGATCGGCGCACATCAGGCGATCGCGTTCAAGATCGCCGACATGGAGACCCGTGCGTTCACTGCCCGGATGGCCTACTACCGGGCGGCGGAGAAGATGTTGCGCGGCGAGCCGTTCAAGCGTGAGGCCGCCATGGCCAAGCTCTACTCGTCCGAGATCGCCGTGACCAATGCCCGCGAGGCGACTCAGGTGCATGGCGGGTACGGCTTCATGAACGAGTTCCCGGTCGCGCGCATGTGGCGGGACTCCAAGATCCTCGAGATCGGCGAGGGCACCTCAGAGGTGCAACGGATGCTGATCGCCCGCGACCTGGGACTTTGACCGGCGCAGCGTGGGCGCCCGGCTTTACTGTTCCATCGTGGCGGACTACTTCCTCGTTCGGCTCGCGCGTGGTGCCGCGTGGGATCACTCGCGAACGCGCCGGGAGCAAGCCGGCTGGGACGAGCATGCCGCCTTCATGGATGCGCTTGTTGCCGACGGCGTCGTCATCCTTGGCGGGCCGGTGGGTGAGGGCGACGGTGAGGACAGCGTGCTCGTCGTCGACATGGACGACGAGGCGCGTATTCGTGATTGCCTCGCGGACGACCCGTGGGTTGACGACCTGCTGACAATCAAGGGCGTCGAACCCTGGTCGGTCTGGCTTCGCGCGCCTGGTGGTCCCCTTTAGTACGGCAGCAACGATCGGGGTTACGGCGGCCGGGTTCGGCGGTCGGCTGCCGGGTGTCCGCTGGTTGGCGTTTAGTACGGCAGCAACGATCGGGGGTACGGCGGCCGGGTTCGGCGGTCTGCTGCCGGGTGTCCGCTGGTTGGCGTTTAGTGCGGCAGCAACGAATGGGTACGTGGGGTGGCCGGTTTCGCTCTTTGGCCGGCGGCTGCGAGCTGAGATTCCCTTAGAGATTTCTTCGGAATCTCTTGCCGCCCATCCGCTTTGACGGTATACTCGAACGTATGTTCGAAGGCGAGTACACCGGGGACTGGGTGTACGCCGACGGGGAATGGCACCAAGAGATCCACGACCCCATCGACCTCGACCCCGCCGAGATCTGCTCCTCCGGGCAGGAGGTGCCGATCGATGGCTGCCCGACCGGGGCCGGCCTGGCGATCCTGCTCGCCGGCATCACCGACACCGCCGTGCCCGATGCCGGGGTGCTGGACCGGATCGTCGGCTACGAACGCCTCGCCGCCTGGGCCGCCGCCGGCCAGGCCCGGGCCCTGGCCGAACTCACCACCCGGCGCACCGCCACCGACCCCAACGA